>NZ_JAKUKE010000002.1:0-125000 GCF_024197615.1 Desulfuromonas sp. KJ2020 | reverse complement strand
GGGCCCCTTATTTATCTAGGGGCCCTGTTTTTATTTTAGAAAAGAAAAAGCCCTCCATTTTGATATGTCGAAGTGGAGGGCTTTTGTGTTTCTGGTTCAGTCGCAGGTTATTTTATTTGCGTAGCTCAATCCCGAATGCTTTTATTTTTCGGTGCAGGTTGGATCGCTCTATTTCTATGGCTTCAGCGGTTTTGGAAATATTCCAGTCGTTTTCTTCCAGCTTCTGGATGATAAAATCCCGCTCAAATTCCTCTTTAGCCTCTTTGTAAGTTGCATATTCCGCGGCTGCAAGGGCAGCAACTTTTCCGGCTGAACCGGCTTTACCCGTAATACTTTCCGGTAGATGCTTGGCAGTAATGACATCGTCGGGAGTCATTATGACAAGGCGTTCGATGATATTCTTTAATTCCCGTACGTTGCCTGGCCAAGCATAACTTTTGAGTAAATTGATGGCCTCTGGCGTCATGGTTTTGATGGCTCTGCTCTCTTTACCGCAGAAGTACTCCAGAAAGTGTTCGACCAGAAGCGGTATATCTTCGCCCCTTTCTCGCAACGGAGGGACGTGGAAAGGGATGACATTTAGGCGATAGTATAGATCTTCCCTGAAATTGCCTGCGCGGATTTCTTCTTCAAGGTTTTTGTTCGTGGCGGCTATCACGCGCACATCCACTTCAATGGTTCTTTGCCCGCCTACGCGCTCGAATTTTTTTTCCTGCAATATGCGAAGGACTTTGGCCTGGGTTTTCAGGCTCATATCACCGATTTCGTCAAGGAACAGGGTTCCTTCGTGGGCCAGGTCAAACTTGCCTTTACGCTGTGCTGTTGCGCCAGTAAACGCCCCTTTTTCGTGACCGAAAAGTTCACTTTCAATCAATTCTTCCGGAATAGCCGCGCAGTTCACCTCCACGAAGGGCTTTTCCCGTCGATTGGACAAGGTGTGTATCTCGCGCGCCACAAGTTCCTTCCCCGTACCGTTCTCGCCTGTTATCAAAACCCAACCGGAGGTGGGCGCCGCCATGGCAATCTGTCGTTTCAGCTCCTTGATATGGCTGCTTACCCCGATCATTTCGTTGTCTTTATCGATTTTGCTCTTTAGGGATTGGTTCTCCTGCACAAGTTGAGTTACCCGTATGGCGTTTTGAATACACAGCAGGACCTTTTCCAACGAAAGTGGTTTTTCGATAAAGTCGTACGCCCCGAGTTTTGTGGCTTTGACGGCAGTCTCAATTGTGCCGTGCCCGCTCATCATGACGACCAGTTGATCGGGGAAATCCTCCCGAATGCGACGTAAGGTCTCGATCCCATCCATGCCGGGCATCCAGATATCAAGCAGGATAAGGTCCGGGGTTTCCTCACGCAAAGCTTGCAGCGCTTCTTCACCGTTTTGAGCGAACAGGGGTCTGAAGCCTTCATCTTGGAAGATTCCTTTAAGGCTTTCTCTTATGCTCTCTTCATCGTCAACAATAAGGATTGTTTTCATCGGTTTCCTGCAGATATTTTTTGAGGCAAAGGTTAAACGGCTACCGAATTTTCACCAATAGGCAGTTCGACAATAAACTTGGTCCCCTTTGGGTAGTTGTCCCGCACCCGGATGTAGCCATTGTGATCGGCGATAATCGTTGAAACAATAGCCAGGCCGAGCCCGGTCCCTGATTTCTTGGTAGAAAAATAGGGTTCAAAGAGTCTCGGCTTGTCTTCCGCCGGGATGCCGCAGCCCGAGTCCGAGATGGTAATGATAGCCATTTGCAAGGATGGGTTGAAGGCTGACTCCATGTGGATGCTTCCTTCATCGCCGATGGCCCCCACCGCGTTGTCGAGCAAGTTGATAAAGGCTCTTTTGATTTGATCTCTATCCAGATTGAAAACTGGCATGCTGGCATCAGGCTCAAAGGAAAAGGTGATCTCTTTATGCGCCTCCTGATAGAGTCGCATAGCCTCGGAAAGTATTTCATTGACGTTGTTCGGGGTTGGGTTGCTGGCTGGCATGCGAGCGAAGCTGGAAAATTCATTGACGAGATTTTTAAGTTCGTCAACCTGGCGCACAATCATCATGGTGCATTCGTCAAAAACAGTGTCGTCTTTAGAAAAACGGTCGAGATATCGTCTCCGCAATCTTTGTGCGGAAAGCTGAATCGGTGTCAATGGGTTTTTGATCTCGTGGGCAATGCGGCGTGCGACCTCTCGCCAGGCCGCCATTCTCTGCGCTTTGAGTAGATGGGTCAAGTCATCAAAAACAACGACCGTTCCCATGAATTCTCCATTCTCGTCGCGAAGAGTCGTTACGTTGACCAACAGGGTGATCTTGCTGTCCTGTATAGAAACCGTGATTTGTTTGCGAACCGAATCTTTCCCAGAGGAAATAAGCTCCTTGAGCAGATCCTTGATCATGGGCAGATGGTTGGCGTCAACGACCTCGCGGAAATTCTTTCCGAGAATTTTTCCCGTTTTGATTCTCAGCAAAAGCTCGGCCGATTTGTTGATCGTAGTGATGTTCCCCTGTTTGTCGAGTGAAATAACACCGGCGGTCACATTTTTGAGGACAATCTCCATGTAGCGGCGCCGCTGATCCAGTTCCAGGTTTGAAGCATGAAATTCCTGATTGGCCTTGTTGATGGCAGCCCGACTTTTGCGCAGGTCCGCGGTCATTTTATTAAAGGCCTGCACCAGGGTGCCAATTTCGTCATCGCTTTGCACGTCGATCTTCACATTGAGGTCGCCCCCGGCAATTTTATTGGTTGCTACCGCAAGTTCCTGGATGGGAACGGTAATGCCTCGGGCCAGATGGAATCCGAACCAGGTAGCCATGAAAATAATGACCAGCGCGATTAGCAGGAGAACGACCACATAGCTTTTCTGTATCTGCCCTTTGAGCAATTTGCTGCTTTTGTACTGTTCGAACGATGAGGAAATTTCCTTCATCTTGGCGACCAGACTGTAGGGCACGTAATAGTTGACGACTACCACACCAACGACATCGTTGGGATTCCAATTGGAATAGACAGGGACGATGCCCCGGATGAGGTCGGCTTTCCCAATAGGGGTAATCCGCGTGAAACGGTTGCCTTGGAGGGCTTCCCGTATGTTATCCGAGCCAGGATCCGTGAATTCCGAAGCGGGAACCTGGGGATTCGAGGCACGAACAAGCTCCTCGTAAGTGCTTGAAAATACCTCAACTATACCCAGATTGTATTCTTTCTGCTTTTGCTTGATGACTTCCACCAGCTTCGGCAGATTTTCCTGGTTGAGTAGTTTCTCTTCCTTGACGATCTGCGCGAGCTGTTCTGCATAATAGAGGGCGTTTGCGGCTGAGTTTTTGTAATAAGTCTGAGCGACATCCAGCGATTCCTGAAGGGAGGCCTCAATCTGGCTGTTGAACCAGTTCTCAATGGTGTTGTTGATGAAACCCGCAGATACGAAAAAAAGCAGCATCGTGGGCACCAGCGAAAGAGAAACAAACGCGATGACCAGCTTGGACCGCAGACGTGCGCCGGGCACGTTTTTACGCCGTTCGAGAATGAGTTTGAATAAATTCCGGAAGATCAGGAACAGCAGGAGGATAATGAAGAGAATGTTGATGTTGATTAACGCCAGAAGCAGGATGCTGTTGGAAACGGGTACGCCAGCGGTGAGTTCAAAAAGCTGCGTTTCAAACCGTGAGAACAGCAGGACAAGACAGATGACCAGAATGATAAGAATCCACTCACGGCGTCTTTTCCTTGTTTCTAGGATGGGGTCTTTATGTTTTTTTGTTTCTGGCGACATTTTTCCCGCAAACTGAGGGGTAATCTCAAACCTCTATAATTTCAAACAAAATATCAGGTCTTACCTGCTGGCTGCAAACAAAAAGAGGCAACCCTGACCCAGGTTGCCTCTTGCCATGCTAAGGTTTTTTGACTCTATGCCTTGGATATCGCCAGTTCGGTAGCATAGGCGGGCGAGTTGGCATTGAGGGCATTGCGGACATCTTCTTCGGAGAATTCGACCAGCTTCCAGCAATCAGGGGAGGCCAGAATTTCTTCCACGATCTTGTGGTTGATGTCGTGCCCCGCCTTGAAGGTTTTGAAGTGGCCGAGAATCGAGTAGCCAAGGAGACTGAAATCACCCACGGAGTCCAGGATCTTGTGGCGCACAAACTCATCGCTGAATCGGAGGCCTTCCGGATTCAGAATCTTGTCCTCGCCAATGACCACAGCGTTTTCCATGGAGCCGCCACGGGCTAACCCGTTGGCTTTGAGATATTCCACCTCTTTGAGAAATCCAAAAGTTCGGGCCGGGGCGATGTCTTTGATAAAGCCTTCGCGGGAAAACTTGATTGATCGCTGCTGATGAGCGATGCAGGGATGCTCAAAAGCAATCTCGGCGGTGATGCGAAAAAAGCGCGAAGGAATGAGGCTGACGCGTTTTTCACCGTCAATAACCGTGATGGGCTTGCGAACCACCAAAAACTTGCGGCTGCGTGCCAGGTTGCTCACGCCGGCTTCCTGCAGTAGTTCGACAAAAGGAACCGCGCTGCCATCCATGACCGGAATTTCAGGACCGTCGATATCCACATGAAGGTTGTCGATGCCGAAGGCTGTAAGCGCCGCCATAAAATGTTCAACGGTAGAAACCTGCAAGCCATTTTTGCCAAGAACCGTGGCTAGTCGGGTGTCCACAACATTGGCGGAAACAGCCTCAATGGAAACGACGCGATCGCCTTCTGAACGGTGGAAAACAATGCCAGTTCCTGCCTCCGCCGGGCGAAGGGTCATGTTGATCCGATGGCCGGAGTGAAGGCCGATACCGGATATGGAGGTCGTCTGGGCGATTGTGCGTTGAAAAATCATCGACAGGGGTCTCCTGGGTATTAATGCAATATATGAATGTCTTTTTGTTGACGCCCCATAGGAGTGCAATAAGTCTGCCATTTATGTTATGATCTGTAAGTTGTTGATATGGTGTGTTTTTATGTGGGGGTGGGCGCGTTGGTGGGAGGATGTTGTGGTGGAAAAAGTGGGATGGTGTGGTTTAAAGTCTACAGTCAGGGTTTCATAATATGTGGAGAAAAGGTGCAGGAAGAAATGTTGGGCGAGTCTACAGACGACCAGAACGGAGAATGGCGATTGCAAGCCAAAGTCCCAGGAAACCGGCGATGGAATATCCCAAAAGACCCAGTATCGGGAAGTTGAAAAGGAGAGGCCCCTTTTCGGTCTGCATGATGAGGGACGAACCGACAATAAGGGAGCCGATAACCAGACTGAAGGAGAGGCGGTTGCTAGATTTATCGAGGTCGGAAATCATTTTTTCCAGTCCCCGATGCTCGAGATCGATTTTGAACTTATTTTTATTGACCCGGTTGATGAATTCCTTCAAATCGCTCGGAAGCGTCTTGGCAAAAGCACCATAGTCCTGCAGAACCCTCAACAGCTCTTTGCCCAGGGCCGCCGGAGCCAGTCTTTCGCGAACGACCTTTTCAAGAAAAGGTTTCAGGTGGTCGATCATGTTGAAATCGGGGTCAAGTTGGCGCCCTATGCCTTCGATCGTTACCAGGGCTTTGGCCAGCAGGATAAGGTCAGAGCGGAACTTGATGCGATTATGGGAGAGAATTTCCACGAACTCCGACAGCAGTTTCCCGGCGTTGATCTCCTGCAGGGGGATTTCATAATAATCATCAATGAACTCAGCCAGGTCCCGACGCAGATCTCTAATATTGGATTCGTCCGTGAGTTCGCCCGAATAGAGAAGCATATTGATAATCCGGTCAACGTCTCTTTTGAGGACGGCGACCAGGAGCTCGACCAGCTGATACTTCAAGCTGTCATCAAGTCGCCCGACCATGCCGTAGTCCAAAAAACAGACCCTGTCCTTGTCGAGAATATAGATGTTGCCCGGATGGGGGTCGCCATGGAAAAGGCCATGGACGAGCACTTGTTTAAGAATAGCGTCCGCCCCATGGCGGGCAATGGCTCTGAGGTCGTGCCCCTCTTGCCGCAGCTTGTCGAAATGAGAAACCTTGATCCCGTCCACATACTCCATGGCCAGGACGGATTCTCCCGTAAAATCCCAGAAAACCTGAGGGACATGGACCGTCGGGTCGTCGGCAAAGTTGGCGGCAAAACGGTCTATAGTGCGCCCTTCTCGGGCAAAATCCATTTCCCGGTAGATGGTGCGCCTGAATTCTTTAACAATCCCGGTCGGATCGTACAGCTCGCCCGATGGCAGATGTTTTTCCACCAGATAGGCCAGTCCCATCAGGATGTCGAGATCGGTGTCGACCACTTGTTCAATACGGGGACGTCGAACCTTCAGGACGACCTCTTCACCGGTCGTCAGGCGGGCACGATGTACTTGGGAAATAGAGGCCGAAGCCAAAGGGACGACGGAAAAGGAGGAAAAGAGTTCATCGACAGATTGGCCCAGTTCCAGCGAAATCTGTTTGTGAACCTCTTCGGCCGGTATGGGCGGGACCTTGTCCTGCAGCTTGCGGAATTCCTCGATAAATTCGGCCGGAATGACATCAGGGCGTGTCGATAGCAGCTGCCCCAGCTTTATGAAGGTCGGACCCAATTCCTCCATGGCCAGGCGCAGTCGTTCTGCTTGCGTCAAGCGTTCCAGTTCTTTGGAGGCTTTGCCCAAGGTGACAATCTTCCGTCCCAGCTCAATGTAATAGGTGATGTTGAGCTGTTCGATCAGTCCGCCGAAACCATATTTGACCAGGATCGACAGAATATCCCGATAGCGTCTGATTGAACGGATGTTGCGATTTATGCGAGTGAAAGTCAGCATGAATCGTGGGCTGCTAACCCTGATCCTTTACCAGCTTTTCAAGCTGGGCGACTTTTTTCCTCAGTTTTTCAAATTCATCGGTGGTGACGACCCCCGCCCGTTCACAGGCTTTTTTTACCTCTTCCCGGGCCGCCTGTTCAAGTTTCTGCTGGTTTTCCTTGGCTTTTTCCTGAAGATTGCTCAAAAAGGCTTTGCCTTCCTCTTCGGTAATGTCAAAGCGTTCTTTCATCTCCTTTAGCAGCTCTTCCGCTCTTTTTTGGCTCAAAGCCACGGCACCCACGGTGGTAAAAAGAGTTTTTTCTAAAAATTCCAGCATAATGGCCTCCTTGAAAGGTGAGGTGTCATAAGATGGTAAAAGTCTATCACAGGGTCGAAGTCTTTCAAAGTTGAGCTAAATCGCGTACCTTGGGAAGTACCTTTTTCGTGGCTTTCACACCAGCCTGAATCGTTTCTTCCGCACGATTGAACTCCAATAGGGTAATCCCGTTAAGATCTGGGCGAATGAGCAGATCCGCTTCATCTTTTTCCAGCCTCAGAGAGTTGATCTCATTTTCCATGATGGCGATGCTCTGAGCAAAAATCTTTAAAATTCCCGGTGGCTTACGCTCTTCTGCGGTTTCTTCTGCCTGTGCGCTTTCGCCGGGCGCGTGACGGTTGTTCCCCAGAGGGGATTTGAAAAGTTTCTCGACGGCTTCGACAGTGAGCAGATTCATGAAGCTGTTCCCGGATTTTTTCTTCTCTTTTTTATGGAGAAGAAAATCTTCAGTCGCTTTTTTCTCCACCTCGGGAATTGTGCATACGCCAATGGTGACCTCGACACCGAGGTCGCGAACCTGGTTGATGGGGACAGGGATGCAGAGACCCCCGTCTACCAGGAAACGGTCGCCGAAGCGGACTGGCGGGAAGACGCCGGGAAAGGCGATCGCTGCTCTGAGGGCATCGTCCAGGCGGCCTTTTTTTATAATGACGTGTTCACCCGTTTCGATATCGGTGGTAACGACCGCCAGGGGAATGGAAAGTTCTTCGAAAGTGTGGACAGGAAGAAGGTTCTGAATGAAGGAAGCGACGTTTCTGCCGTTGATGAGTCCGGAGGTCGGTAAGGCTGGGTCAATAAGACGCGCCAGTTTTCGCCAGTCCTGCTTGAGGGCAACCTCTTCCATTTCCGTCAGGGGAACGCCCGCGGCATAGAGGGCTCCTATAAAAGCGCCCATGGAGGTGCCGGCAATGGCGCTGACCGGAATGTCGTTTTCCGCAAGTTCTTTAAGAACACCGATATGAGCGAGACCCCGTGCCGCTCCACTGCCAAGAGCAAGTCCTATAGATTTGGCCATATCACATTACCTGTATCGGAGAAAGTGGTTAAATTCATAGGACCCTTTGCGGGAGGACAGTCCGGCAGGTATCAGCCGGACTCAGCGTCGAAACAGCCAAAAAAGAAGGGAGAGCAGGGCCGAGACAAGCAGACTGGTTCCCAAGGGAAAGTAAAAGGTGAAGTTTTCCCTCTCAATACGGATGTCGCCGGGCAGTTTGCCCAGCAGGGGGATTTTGGGCCCATACGTAATCAGAAGGCCCGCCGTGAGAAGAATGAGACCTGCCAGTATGAGCATTTTGCCTGGTGCCATCAGATGCCTGCCTCGGAAGATGAAAATTGCGGGGGCGACGAAACAGCGATTTCGCCTCGGCTAAAATCGAAAGATTTTATTCTTCCAGAATGTCCCAGGGGGGAAGGTCCTGGCCAGACCAGATTTCCCGGGCGAGGTCTTCGGCATCCTGCTGGTTCGGCATGTGCCTGTTGACCTGTTGGTATAAAGAATCCTTCAAGGTCCTGAGATCTCTTATATACCGCTCAAGCAAGGTGGCCGTCAACTGCAGTTCCTGGGGTAGGTCCGTCTCTGTTCTCCCGGTGTGCGAAATCAGCACCAAGGCCTTGGCCGTTTCCAGGCCTTCGACCTCCAAGATGGTGCCGAGATCGTCCCTGAGGGTATATTGCCCGAAAAACACCTCGCTGACGCGAAGGGGAGCCTGCCACTTGTAGGGGGTGAGTTGTGGTTTGTAATAGTCATACAAATACTGTTCGGGAAATAGAGGGATGCCGTCCCGGAAGACGACGTCGCCGATACTGGCAACAAGGTCGGTCAGGGGCAGGGTTGTTTTGGCCCGACGGGACGATCTGGTTCTGGCCGGACGTTTTAAGGGCTTGGGAAGATTCTGGCCGGACTGGTTGTCCATCCACAGGGCCAGCTCACTGTCAATGGTGGCCCGGGGGATCTTTTCCCCTTCTCTCCAGGGGATGGGAGCCAGACTCTGCAGTATCTCGGCCCCGGGCAGGGGCAGGCCCTGGTCGAGAATGGCCTGGCGAAGGTTCTTTTGAGACGGAAGTTTCGTCTGGCCGGCAATGACGCTCCAGAGGAATTGCCCCAGGGTGGACTGGGCAAAAAGATAGATCTCTCGCTCCTTTTCTGCTGGCCAATGGGTCGGTTCGACGAATTGCAGGGTGCCCGTTTCGAGCCATTTAAAGAGATAGGCCGGCAGGCGAAGGCCAAGAGCGAGTAAAGACCGGTGCCCCGAGCGGAGAAGGGACCAGTTAATGCTTCTGGTTTCTTTGTCCAGTTCGAAGGTGGTTTGGGCATCCTCATCGACGGTTTTTTGCAGGCTGATCGTCAAGCCGTTATCTCCCTCGGCCCTGATGCATGTCAGCACGAAATACTCTTTGATGAGGTCGAAAAGGGGAGCGCCGAAGTCCTGATAAATCCAGGCATCGGGAATGCGTAGCTCCAGACTCGCCCCGTCGCCGGCCAATCCGAGGAGATGGATGAATTCCCAGCCCCACAGCGGAGTGCCGGCTAAAAGAGGAAGCCGGCGATTGGGCCATGAACCGCGCAGAAGAGTTGCCAATTCCTGCCGTTCCATCATTGAAGGCAGGCGGTTGTCTTTCAGCGTTCCGATGACTTTATTCGGTGCGCCCGGGGGCAGGAAGCGCAAGACGCTGGTTCCCTGGGCGATGGCCGGCGGGATGTGCAGAAAATTCCTCAGCAGGGCCGTGTAGGCCAAAATGGGCTGCGAAGCAACTTCCATGACCTCTTCGTCGGTGCTCTTATTGATGCCGTCGGGATGAATGAATAAGCAGGCCGTATCGCTGCTTGGTTTATTTTCGCTGGGAAGCGGAAATCCCCCCAGTTGTGGAGCATCCTTGGCCAAGAGCGGCTGCAGCACCCTGGTCAGGAAATCGTGATTTTTCCGCTGCGGCAACTGCAGCATCCGGCGGAAAAAGTGATGGAAGCGGGTAGCTGCTTCCAGCGGTAGAGGTTGCTCGGTCGATTGGGGTTTCATCGCCTGCTGGAGAATGTCGGGAAGGGTCTCCATGGCATAAATAGTGGCTCTATCCAGCCCTTCCGGTTGGACAGAGGGTGGTAGACGATCATAGCTGATCAGCGCCAGCAGACGCAGCAGGGTCAGGGTCGCTTTATGGTACGCCAGGGTGGTCAACGCGGCCGGATCTGCGCCAAGTCGTATGGCCTCGCGGGTAACCAGATACTGCTCCGCGATGAATGGAAAGGCCGAGGTGATGGCGCCGAGACAGAGGTTGACGAGATAAAAAGGGGAGAGGTCGGCGGGGGCAATGGCGCCCGTGACAGAAAGCATCTTGACCTCTTCCAACAGCAGCAGCAGCGTTTCCCGAAAAGCCTCTTCGCCTTCATCGCCATGACCGGAAAGTGTCAGGGTCTTGCGTTTTTGACAGCCGCCGGATTGGACCTCCCAGATGACGACCTCTTTGGGGGCCCAGGAAATAAAATGACGAAGTCCCAGTGCTTCGGCACAGTGGATACCCGAGTCGTTGGCATCGTGGGTGTGTCCCGACGGGAAAAGAACTACTCCGGCCGCCATGAAGCTGTCACGATTGATCCAGAAGATCAACGGTGGCGACAGTTCGCCCGCCGATGTCAGAAGAGAAGAAAAAACTTCCACCTTTTTCAGGGGCGAGCGGCCCAGATGAATGTGCGATTCGGTCCATCGGGCCAGCTGTTCAGCAAAAAGTCGGGCGGTATGCGGATCCATAGGTGTGGCCTAAACAGGGGGGTCGGTGGAAATTTGAGATTTTTCCGAGCTCGCCATCAGGACAAGGGTGAAAAAACTAAGAGCAGGGTAGGTCGCCGGTCACATGCCTCGCCCGGTATCATTTGGCTCTTAACTCATAATCAACCAGCAGTTGCTTGAGTTGTGCGATATTTTCCTTCAATTGGGCGATGTCCTGTTGCAGCTGTTTGTTTTCCTGCCGGCAGCGCTCGGCCATCGTTGTCAGCTTCTTGTTTTGGCCCTCGAGCCCGGCTATTGCCTCTTTCTGTTTCTCGACCAAGATCCTCAGCTCGTTGAGATGTTGGGCGCGGGCGGTCCAGGGGCTCTCGGGGTAGTCTCGCTGCAGAGGCGCCCATGCCTCCATGGAGCCGGATTCGTCCCAGTTTTCGAGGCCTCGCAGGAAGACGTCACGGGCTTGAAATTCAGAGGGGTTGAGAAGTCTGCCATACTGACAACCGCTAAGGATCAGTCCAAACAGGAACAGGATAAAATAGCGCATAATTACAGATTCCGTCTTCGGTTTATCAGGTAATTACTTCCGGGCATTTTTTTCAAATGTTCCTTGATATTAGCGCATTCCCGGCTGATAGCCAAGGAGGACGGCGAGTCAAGGTTGTTGCTGCAAATGATGCCAATGGACAGGGTCAGAATGGGAAACTGCCGTTCTACGCCAAAACGATCCTTGCCGAAGAAAAAGCCATTGGACCGGTCTTCCTCCGTGTAGAACTCAGGGACTTCCCGGTCAAAACGATCGATGATCTTTTTCGCGATGGTCTCAGCCCGATCCGGTTCGGTAATCACCACATAGTCGTCTCCGCCGATGTGGCCGACCAGATCGTCCGGGGTGCCTTCCTGTTGCACAATGTCATTGATGATGTCCCCAACAAAGGAGATGACATCGCTGCCCGTTTTGTAGCCATAGCGGTCACCGAAGGGTTTGAAATGATCCAGGTCCAGGTAGAGGTGAGCAAAGCTCTTCCCCTGGTGGATGCGGTTCTCCAACTCCCGCTCGATACTCAATCCTCCCGGCAGATGGGTCAGGGGATTGGCGTCAAGCTGCACCTGCTCCAGTTCTCGTAGCTTGATGGCCATGGCGGCGAACTCACGGGCGAGGTCGCCGAATTCATCCTTGGCGTGAATGTCCGGCTGGTGATCAAAGCTGCCGGCGGCTACCGCCTGGGTCGCCTGAACCAGCTTTTTGATGGAACGATGAATGCTGAAAATAACCGTCAGGGCCACGGGCGCTGACAGAAAAAGCCCCAGAAAGGTCAGGATGACCGCGACTTGATAGGCTCGGGAGCTGTCTTCCGAAAAAACGTTGAGAGAGTTGTCGATGGCTATTTCCTGCTGGTCGATGAGAGTGTCAAATTGATCCAGCAGAGTGGAGCGCAACGGGGCCAGTGTGTGGCTCGAAAAGCGTTCCGCCTCTTGCCAGGCTTCAGTCTCGAGGAGGCTGTTGCCTTTAAGCCGTTCTTTCTGGTATTGAGCCATGACCTCCGAAGTAGCGGCCAGATTCAGTTCAAGGGGCAGGGCGGCCAGGTCTTGCCAGAGCGCGTCCGCCTCCTGCTGACGAAAGCTCAGGAGGGCTTGAATTTCTTCATCTTTCAGGATCAGCAGCTGCTTTTCCAGACGGTCCTGGTTCAGCAAATTCTGGCGCAAGGAGCGGGACAGGTTGAGGGCGTTGAAGTCGACGGATACCAGTTTTTCTGAGCGGGCGGTCTGGGTATGGAGGCTGGCCAAGGCGTAGATAATGGCTGTCAGGGTGAAAATGACAACGAGAAGATATCCTGCGGCCACCCTTTTGGTTACGGTCATGCGGATTGGTTTCATATCAGGAATCGCCTGCTTGGGCGCGGGGAAGCCTCCCCGAGGCTTCAGCCGAAAAGATCGCCATGAGTATCCTTGCCCCCGGGAAGGCGCTGGAAATGCCGATAGGCGAGCGGTGTGGCCATGCGTCCTCGCGGCGTCCGGTTCAAATATCCCTGCTGGAGCAGAAAGGGTTCAATGACATCCTCGATGGTATCCTTTTCTTCACCCACAATGGCGGCGAGAGTCTCCAGTCCTACCGGTCCTCCGGCGAACTTGTCGATAATGGTCAGCAGAATGCGACGGTCCATGTGGTCGAACCCGAGTCGGTCGACTTCCAGCCGGCCGAGAGCCGAATCGGCAATGTCTCGCGTGATGACGCCATCCCCCTTGACCTGGGCGAAATCCCTGACCCGGCGCAGCAGGCGGTTGGCGATGCGGGGCGTTCCTCGACTGCGTCTGGCAATTTCGAGGGCTCCATCCTTCTCGGTGGGAATATGGAGGATTTCCGCACTGCGTTCGACGATCGTGGCCAGTTCCTCGTCCGAATAGAATTCAAGCCGTGAAATAACCCCGAAGCGATCCCGCAGCGGGGAGGACAACAGCCCGGCGCGGGTCGTGGCGCCGACCAGGGTGAAGCGGGGCAGGTCGAGTTTGATGGTCCGGGCTGAAGGTCCCTGGCCGATAATGATGTCGAGCTGGTAGTCTTCCATGGCCGGATAAAGGACTTCTTCGACGACAGGGGACAGTCGGTGGATTTCGTCGATGAACAGGACATCTCCGGCCTCGAGATTGGTCAGAATCGCGGCGAGATCCCCCGATTTTTCTATGACGGGACCGGAGGTGCTTTTTAAGCTGACACCCATTTCGTTGGCGATGATGTTGGCCAGGGTTGTTTTGCCTAGACCCGGTGGCCCGAAGAAAAGAACATGGTCGAGAGACTCGCCTCGGCGGCGGGCGGCGTCGATGAAAATCTGGAGATTTTCCTTGGCCTTGGTCTGACCGATATATTCACGCAGCGTCCGCGGTCTCAGGCTGCTCTCGAAGTTCTGGTCGTCTTCAGCCAGGTCGGGGGTGATGATTCTTTCAGTCATGCCAACAGGGTGCTCCCTCGGAAGTGACGGCTACAGGCTATTTCAGCAGTATTTTCAATGCCCCCTTGAGAAGGTCCTCAAGGCTGGCTTCGGTTGGAATCTCCATGGATTCCAGAGCCTTGCGCGCCTGAGCCTCTTTGTAGCCGAGGTTGGTCAAGGCCGACAAGGTGTCGTCGAAGATGTTCTGCGCCGGTGCTGCCGCAGGGCGGGCGGCGGTAGACTGTCCGCTGGATGCCATTTTGGCGACTTTATCTTTTAATTCGAGCACCATGCGTTCAGCCGTCTTTTTGCCGATCCCCGGTATGCCGGACAACCTTTTGAGATTGCCGTCGTAAAGGGAGGATTTCAGCTCCTCTGTCGTGATATTGGACAGAATGTTCAGCGCCAGGCGCGGTCCGATCCCCGAGACGCTCAGCAACAGCTGGAACATTTCCTTTTCATCCAGTCGGAGAAAGCCATAGAGGTGGATGGCATCTTCCTTGACATGGGTATAAATATGCAGACGGCTGTCGCCTTGTTCCGGCAGACTGTAGAAGGTGGATAGGGGGATCATGACCCGGTAGCCGACGCCTCCCGTTTCCAGGATGATGTGGTCTATGGATTTGAAGACGATATTTCCCGTCAGTAGAGCGATCATGGTCGGGACCCTTCAATCGGGAGCCAAAGGCGTTCTGGCTGAGTATTAGCGCGAGCTCTTCTGCAGCCTGGCAGTCAGTTGGTGACTGTGGGCATGACAGATAGCGACGGCGAGGGCGTCCGAAGCATCTTCCTGGGCGATCTCCGGCAGATTCATGAGGACACGGACCATGTGCTGCACCTGGGGCTTGGCAGCGCGGCCGTAACCGACCACGGCGCTTTTGACCTGCAAGGCTGTGTACTCGAAAACGGGAAGCTGGTGCCGTGTCCCGGCCAACAGGGCTGCTCCTCTGGCATGGCCGAGCTTGAGCGCGGACAGGGCGTTTTTGGCGAGGAAGATTTCTTCGACGGCCATAGCCTCTGGATTGTATCGCCCGATAATCCGAACCAGACCTTCATGAATAGTCTGCAGCCGATGGGCCAAGCTGTCTTTGCTGTCGGTGTAGATGGCGCCGTTATCAATATGAATCAGCCGGTTTCCCTGCTTTTCGATGACGCCGTAGCCAGTCACCCGGCTGCCGGGATCGATTCCGAGTATGCGCATGTTCCATCCCGGTGGAAGATAAAGAAGGGGCTTTACGCCTCTTCCCGTTTTAGCCCATAAGGCTGGCGTAATCCTCATCGGAAATGTCGAAGTTGGCGTAGACGTTCTGCACGTCGTCGTTGTCTTCGAGCTTGTCCATCATCTTGAGCATCTGTTCGGCCTGCTTGCCTTCAACCTGCACCATGGTCTGGGGGAGCATGGTGATTTCGGCCGTTTCCCACTTCAGACCCTTCTCGGCGATGGCTTCGCGCACTTCGATGAAGTTGGATGGGTCGGTGATGACTTCGTAGGAATCTCCTTCGTCCTTGACGTCTTCGGCGCCGGCTTCGAGGGCGGCTTCGAAGATCGTGTCGAAATCGTTCTCCGTCGGAAAGGAGATCAATCCCTTGCGGTCGAACAGATAGGACACGGAGCCGCTGACGCCCAGGCTGCCGTTGTGCTTGTTGAAGATGTGGCGCACATCCGCCACGGTGCGGGTGCGGTTGTCGGTCATGAACTCGACGATGACGGCGACCCCGCCAGGCCCGTAGCCTTCGAAGGTGCCTTCTTCGTAATTCACACCGTCCATGTCGCCCGTTCCCTTTTTAATGGCCCGTTCGATGGTATCCTTCGGCATGTTCTCGCTCTTGGCCTTGTCGATGGCCGTACGGAGACGGGGATTGCCTTCTATGTCACCACCGCCAATTTTGGCGGCAACCGTGATTTCCTTGATCAGTTTGGTAAAAACTTTGCCGCGTTTGGCGTCCTGGGCGCCTTTGCGGTGTTTGATGTTCGCCCATTTACTGTGTCCAGCCATCTGTAGCGTTCTCCTTCGGTGTATTCAATAATGCCTTTTTGACTAATCGCCGAATATTAGCACGAGAAAAGCCATGCATACAAGTTTGTGACGTAAATTTGCCGGGTTGCCTGCGAGGCCTTTGACGCAAAAAGCCGGTCGAAAAGGACCGGCTTTTGCCTGCGAGTGACACTGACAAACTCAGTGCTCTTTCGGGTAGTTTCGGTACTCAATGACCCGAAGCTTGTTGACCACTTCCTTGACACCGTCAATTTTCTGTACGGCGGCGACGGAAAGCTTCTTTTCTTTGTCGCTGTGAACATGTCCGGAAAGAACGATTTTGCCGTCTTCTCCCGTGATTTCGACATGGTGGCCATCGACTCCGTCCTGGGTCAGGATAGCGATTTCCGCCTTTTTCCGCAGGATGAGATTGGTCAATTTCTTTTTGCAGTTCTGCTTCAGGTCAACGAGGTTCTGGTCCTTGACGCCATCACAGATTACCTTGACCGCCGTCTCTTCCGTCAGTTTAGACGTGTTGATGACCAGGTCGTAGCCCAGGGGATCTTCCCAGTCCCGGTCAAAGTAATATTTGATAAAGCCGGCCCGCTGCTGATCGCTGCGACGCACCATGATGCGGGCGAGGTCCGGGTCGAGCCATTCCCTTTCAGCCCAGCGCTCGACGCGCTCCTCGAAGGGGGCGATGATGCGAACCCGCAAGATGCTCTTGATATCCTGCAGGAGATCCTGACCGCCTCGGCCGTAGATGATGACATTGCCCTTGAGGGCGTATTCGAGGATGATCAGTTCGATATAGTGGAGGTCCAGTTCGGCCTTTTCATCGAGCTTTTCGATAAAAGCCGGGGGCTTTTCATCAGCATTTTCGAGGGCGTCGGGGCTGACGCCGTAATTCATGGCGGCTTCTTTGATCGTTTCGCCGTCAAGCAAGGTGTAGCCCAGTTTTTCTGCCAGCATGTGGGCGATGGGAATGCCGGCGCTTCCCATTTCGCGGGAGATGGTAATGATTGCCATGTCTCTTCCTCAAGTTTGGTATGTGGCTAGAATTACGTCGAAATACTAGCAAGCCGCGACGGTGTTTACAAGGATTAAATCACGCCATCAATCAACAGGTCTGCGCCGTTTCAATAGGTTGGTTTGTAGTCGAAGTAATGCTGAGACTTGATGAAGCGGACGGTTCGACTGCGGGAACGCATGACGATGGAGTGTGTTTCGGCGCCGCCGGAAAAGTAACGGACGCCATCGAGAAGATCGCCGCTGGTGACGCCGGTGGCGGCGAAAAAGACGTCGCCTTTGGCCATATCTTCCGCCAGGTAGACCTGGTCAAAATCGTCGATACCCATTTTAAGGGCGCGATCCCTCTCGTCCTTACTCATGAAAACCAGGCGTCCCTGCATGCCCCCTCCCATGCATTTGAGGGCGGCAGCAGCCAGCACGCCTTCGGGAGCGCCGCCAATCCCCATCATGAGGTCGACGCCGCTGCCGTCGACGGCAGCGGCTATGGCTGGTGCCACATCCCCGTCGGAGATAAGGTGGATGCGGGCTCCGGCTTTGCGAATCTCCTCCACCATCTTCTCGTGGCGGGGTCGATCCAGTACGACCACGGTCAGATCTTCCACGTAACATTTTTTGGCCGCAGCGACCCGCTTGAGATTCTCGGCGGGTGGCAGATTGATGTCGATGGCATCCCGCGCCGCCGGACCCGTGGCGATTTTTTCCATATACATGTCGGGTGCATGGAGAAACCCCCCGCGAGGAGCTATCGCAATGGTCGTGATGGAGCCGTTCATTCCCTTGGCGCAGATGTTGGTTCCCTCCAGAGGGTCGACAGCGATATCGACTTCGGGGGCTTCGCCGTTGCCCACTTTTTCACCAATATAGAGCATGGGGGCTTCATCCATTTCCCCCTCTCCGATGACTACGGTCCCGCTGATGTTGATGGATTCCAGGGTGCGCCGCATGGCGTTGGTGGCGGCATCGTCGGCAGCCATCTTGTCTCCCTTGCCGACCCACCGTCCACAGGAGAGGGCGGCGGCTTCGGTTACCCTGACCAGTTCAAGAGCGAGATTTCTGTCCATGAAAATTCCTTTTTGTATGAGTTTTTTTGCGCCGCATAATTGCATGTTTTTTGGATAATGACAAGTTTTGCTGTAGAGTTTGACTGGTGGATGACTTTGGCGTGGGCGTCGTTGCCCATTGGATTTTTCTCCTTTATGGAGCGAGTTCTGTTGAGGTGAATGGGGGGCATCTTGTTTAACTTTCTCGTGTGGGCTCATAGGGGGGCTTCCAGCCAGGCTCCCGAGAATACCATGGCTGCTTTTCTGGCTGCTGAAGCAGCTGGCGCTTCCGGTATCGAACTGGATGTGCATCTGAGCCGGGACGGGGTGGCGGTGGTGATTCATGATGAAACCCTTGAGCGGACGACCAACGGCCAGGGGCCTGTGAGCCGCCGGACATATCAGGAGATCCGCGCTCTGGATGCTGGAAGCTGGTTCGGTCCTGCCTTTCGGGGGGAGGGGGTTCCCTCTCTTGAGGAAGTCATGGCCTGGGCTGGAGGGCGCCTGCGCCTCAATATTGAAATCAAGGCAGCGGAGGCCGGTCTGGCTGTTCTGGACCTGCAGGAGCGCTATCCCGATGTCAACGTATTGCTGTCTTCTTTTAACCACCGTCTATTGGCAAAGATTCACAGGATGGCTCCGGAACTGGCCCTTGGGTATCTGGTGGAGGTTCCTCTCTGGCACCTGGCCCTGAAGCGGGCCGTTCGCCACCAGGCCGCGAGTTTTCACCCACGTGTCGACCGCGTTTCGCGGGCCATGGTCACGGCCTGCAGACGCCAGGGGATGGATATTGTTCCCTGGACCGTCGATGACCTGGAGCAGCTCGATGCCCTGCGGCGGCAGGGTGTTCAAGGGGTCTTTACCAACGACCCCCAAAAAATCATCCAGCATTTGGCCAGGGGCAGGCGGCGCTAATCCTGGGGCCTGCCTTGGTGACAGTTTTGACTCCTTTTAGACCTTTGGTAAGATTAGACAGTTTGTTTGGCAAAAAAAGACGTCAGCGGGTCTTTGCCGCCCGCCCGACAGATCCTTTGTCCTCTCGCCGGGAGTCTTCACTGGTTTGATGTTTCGCGCCGCCCAAATCCATAATATCGTCTTTGATCTGGACGGAACGCTCTACACGAGTGAGAAAATAGCCCGGGAGATTACCGTTGCCGCTGAAAACCTGGTGGCGCAAACCAGGGGATTGACTTCGGCCCAGGGCCGCAACCTGCTGCGTTCCGCCAAAAAACGCCTGGCGGAAAATCTGGAGGAGGAACCGACGCTGACGAGGACCTGTCTGGAGTTGGGGATCGATGTCGCCGATCTGCATCGGGCTTTTCAGCAACATGTCCACCCCGAACGCTACCTGGAGAATGATCCTATCCTCTTTGCTCTGCTCGATTCCCTTCGCGACCAGTGCGACCTTTATATTTATACCAACAACAATCTGCCCTTGACTCGGAAGATCCTGGCCCTGTTGGGAGTGGAAGAACTCTTTTCCCGCCTTTACACCATCGAGTTCTGCGGAACCCCCAAGCCGGATGCCAATGCCCTGCAAAAGGTGATCGCCGATATTGGGGGCACTCCCGACAGTTTTCTTTTTGTTGGCGACCGACAGGCCGTCGACCTGAAAGCCCCTCGGGCCCTGGGCAGCAGCGTTCTATTGGTGCGGGACACTTCTGACCTTTTGCAGATTCATAAAATCCTCGGCATTATCCCCTGATGGACCCTCCCTCCGGGCTTGTTTTCCTGCAGGCACTGCGGTAAACTTCCCCACTTTTAATGCCCAGCAAGGATGAAATTATGACGCGGAACGACGAGACGACGGCACTAGAAACCTTTCTTCTGCAGCGCATCAGGCAGGCAGGCGGCATCCCCTTTGGGGAATACATGGGCCAGTGTCTTTATCACCCCCAGTACGGCTATTACATGGCGCCTCGCGACCGTATCGGCAAGGGGGGGGATTTTTTTACCTCGTCCAGCGTGCATTCTATTTTCGGTCGTTTAATTGCCAAACAATTGCACCAGATGTGGCGTTTGCTTGGCGAAGGAGCCTTTGCCGTGGTCGAGCAGGGGGCTGGAGAAGGGCATCTGTGTCTGGACATCCTCGATGCCATCGCGGACGATTCTCCCCATTTTTATGAAGCGCTGACCTATCAACTGGTGGAGATCAGCCCGGATAACCGGGGTCGACAGAAAGAATTGCTGTCTCGACATCTTGGCCGTGTGGACTGGTGCGAGTTCGCTGACCTTAAAAATATCCGAGGCTGCTTTTTGTCCAACGAACTGGTTGATGCCTTTCCCGTTCGGGTGTTCGAGAAGCATAATGGGATTCTCAAGGAAGTCTATGTCGTCGCCGGCGAGAGCGGCTTGGGCGAAGAACTCCGTCCCCTGGAAGATTCGCGCATCGCCGATTACTTCCGGGCCGTGGGGATCGAACCGGTAGAAGGCAACCGCTTTGAGGTCAACCTCCCGGCGGTGGAATGGATGCAGGCTGTGGCCGAAGTGCTCGAGGTCGGCTTTGTGCTGACCATCGACTATGGCTACCCCGCCGGTGAGCTGTATGCCCCATTCCGGCGTAACGGCACCTTGATGTGCTACAGGCACCACCAGCCCAGCGATAACCCCTACGAGGCTCCGGGCAGCCAGGACATCACCTCCCATATCGATTTCACCGCTTTGCAGAAATTCGGGTCCGAACGTGGCCTTGTTCCGCTTTTCTTCGGCCCGCAGTACAAGTTTCTCATGGCGCTCGGGTTCGTGGAAACGCTGCTGGAGATACAGGCCAAGGAAACGGATGAAAAGCGCGCCCGAGCCTTGCGCCTCACCCTCAAGAATCTCATCGTTCCTGAGGGCGGTA
Source organism: Desulfuromonas sp. KJ2020 (assembly GCF_024197615.1). Taxonomy (NCBI): domain Bacteria; kingdom Pseudomonadati; phylum Thermodesulfobacteriota; class Desulfuromonadia; order Desulfuromonadales; family Desulfuromonadaceae; genus Desulfuromonas; species Desulfuromonas sp. KJ2020. Next base: position 104,392 of record NZ_JAKUKE010000002.1, on the reverse strand, counting down.
TGGGGGAAACCTTCAAGGTCCTTATCCAGGGGAAGGGGGTTGGCGAACCGTCTCTCTTGTGTAACCGCTCCCTTGGCGATATTCCCTTGCCCGGAGCCTTTGCTTGACGGGCCATATCCGGCTATACTAACCAAAAACGAGGAGGAAAATCCATGCGTGAAAAAGTAGAAGAAGTCCTGCAACTGGTCCGTCCGGCCCTTCAGGCTGACGGTGGTGATGTCGAACTGGTTGACGTGACGGATGACGGAGTTGTCAGCGTCAAACTGACGGGAGCCTGCGGTTCCTGCCCCATGTCGACGATGACCCTGAAGATGGGGATCGAAAAGACCCTGAAAGAACGAATTCCCGAGGTGAAATCGGTAGTCCAGGTCTAACCGCGTAATCGAGGAAGGAGGAGGGTATGGTCAAGGTAAAAACTTTTGGAGAGCCGCTGCAGATATTCCGGGCGCATCAGGAGTTGGAAGAGCTTGACCGGCGTATCAACAGCTTCATTCAGGAAAATCACATCCGCAAGGTCATTTCCGTAAGCGATGCGCCAACCACTGACTCGACGGGCGCGACCATCGGTCTGGTCCGCGTCCTCGTCTATGAGGACTAGGCCTAAAGTACCCTAAAAAGATAATGCCCAAAGAAAAGCACGGCAGCCCTTTGGGGTGCCGTGCTTTTCTTTGGGGCATAAAAAAGAGCGGGTGCCCGTTTAGGGCAGCCCGCTCTTTTTACAGGATCAGCAGAAGGGGGGTTACTTGCGTGCCCACTTCTTGTTGCTCATGGGATCCCCTTTGTAGCCCAGGGCTTTCCAGTCCATACGACCGTTGTCGCCGTGGCAGTCGAGGCACTTGAGCGCGTCTTCGGCCGGAGAAACCATGTGGTTGATGCGCCAGTACATTTCGGTGGGGGCGAAGCCGTACTCACCGCTGTACTTGAGGCCCTTTTCAATCATGATGGGATTCTCTTCCATCCCGAGTTTGGCCGCTTTATCCCAATCGAAGTCTTTCCAGTAACCGCCGTTGCCGTAGACTTTGGCGGTGATGAAGACTTTGTGGTTTTTGTCGTAAATCTGCTGGCCGCGGTGAACCTTGAAGGGATAGATCTTGGCTTCCTTGTCCTTGATGGTGGAGGTCGGGTAAGCCAGTTTGGTCACCTTGGAAGGATCCATCTTCTCGCCGGGCAGGTAAGCGTCAGCGGCGCCATCCTGGTACCAGGCGTATTCGGGCTGTACCATCTTGCCGTACTCGAAGGTTCCCTTTTTCTTCACGTAGGTGTGCTTGCCGTACTTGTCCTTGTTGTCGGCGGCGTGCTCCTTGGCATCATCGCCGGCAGTGGACCAGTCCCAGCTCATCTTGGTGGCGATGTTCTTGGCGAAGTAGGGGATATGGCAAGTCTGGCAGGCAACGGCCTCGGCGTGATCATTCAGACGGCTTTCAGCGTGGGGTGCCGCTTCGTGGCACTGCGTGCAGCCGAAATGGCTGTTGCCAGTGGGGGATACACCCAGGGAGTTGCCGGTGATCTGATGGTTTGCGGTCTTGTGGCACTCCTGGCACTGGAAGTCAGGGCCGTCGGCGTCCATGTGCACGTCGGTGGCACGGTCGGGGTAAGACATGGAGGAGTCGAGGTCACCGTGCTTAACGGCGTCGCCGCCGCCACCGAAGAAGTGGCAGGTGCCGCAGTTGTCACGGACAGGCATGCCGACATTCTGGGCGATATTGAGCAGGTCCAGGTTGGAGGCGGGCATACCGCCGGTGCCGGCTGCTTTCTTGTAGGTGCCGGTGTTGTCGTGGCAGACCAGGCAGTCAATCTTGGTCTTGTCGGTGAAGTCAAAAGTTTTCACATCTTCCATGCCGTAACCGGCGTGACAGCCGGAGCAGAAGATTTCGTTGGCTGAGACGGACGTGCAGAAGTTGTTGATGGCGTCGCGCTTGCCGCGGAAGACTTCCTTCCCATGTACCTCTTGCTCGAGAGCCCAGTTCCAGTGCGAGGTCTTCATGAAGTCCATGGCCTGGTCTTCGTGACACTCAAGGCATTTCTGAGTTGCTTCGGGGCCGCTGGTGATGGGGCCGGTGATGAAGGACGTGTGATCGACCTGGGCCATGGCCGGCATGGCCAGCAGGCAGGCCAGGGCAACGATCACCGCTGTGATTGCTCCACGTTGCTGTTGCATGTTCTTACCTCCGTTTGTTACCGAATGTTTAAGCCGCTCAGGCGGCCAGGAACAGGTAAAGACCCGACCTATTTCGAGTCTTGGCAGGTGAAATGACGACTTCCAGGCTAGGGAAACGTCTTTGAATAAACGCTGAGGTTTTATCATGTAAAAGAACGGGTTGTCAATCCACTTATTGTAATATGACAAATGGGTAATCATTGTATATAGTTGATGTCCTATGTTTGCCAAGTGCTCAAGTGTTCAAGGTTTTTTGAGAAATGGCCGTCAATGCCCAACCAGCAGGCCCAGTTGAATCTGACCGGTTAGCAGCTATAGTGTCAGTTTGAAGTTGCAGATCGCCAAGCGCGGCCCAAAAAAAGACTTAATTTTTTTTGCGTAATACAGGATACTTGGCTTTTCTATGTCATCTGCCTTCTGTTAGGTCTTCAATTACGTTGCGGAAAGGGGAGAGAATTATGGCGATGGAATCCATCAACCCGGCGACGGGTGAATTGCTGGAAACCTTTGAAGAATGGACTGCGGAGAAAACGGCCGCCGTGATCGATGACGTCGACGCCGCCTGGCAGCAATGGCGCCTGACGTCTTTTGCCGAGAGAACCCGCCTGATGAAAGCGGCTGCCGTCGTCTTGCGCCAGAATGCCGATGAATATGCCCGCACCATGGCTCTCGAAATGGGCAAGCCGATCACCGAGGGGAAGGGTGAGGTGGAAAAATGCGCCTGGGTCTGCGATTACTACGCCGACAATGCCGAAAAATTTCTGGCGCCGGAAAAAGCCGAAAGTGACGGCAGCAGGGCCTATGTTGCCTTCCGGCCGATCGGCACTGTGCTGGCCGTCATGCCCTGGAACTTTCCGCTCTGGCAGGTCTTCCGTTTTGCCGCCCCCGCGCTCATGGCTGGCAATACCGGTGTTCTGAAGCATTCTTCCAACGTGCCGCGCAGTGCCCTGGCCATTGAGGAGGTCTTTGTCAGGGCCGGCTTCCCTGCCAACGTGTTTCGCACCTTGATGATCGGTTCCTCCAAGGTGGATGCGGTTATCGAAAATGATCACATCAAGGCGGTTACGCTGACGGGGAGCGATATCGCCGGTCGCAAGGTGGCCGCTAAGTCTGGACAGATGCTCAAGAAGACCGTCATGGAGTTGGGCGGCAGCGATCCTTTTATTGTGCTGGCCGATGCCGATGTTGAGCACGCCGCCGCGGTGGCTTCACGGGCGCGCTGCATCAACTCGGGTCAGAGCTGCATCGCCGCCAAACGTTTTATTGTCGTTGACGAGGTCTACGATTCATTTCTGGCCAAGTTCAAGTCCGCGATGGGGAATCTGGTTGTCGGTGATCCTCTCGACCCCAAAACCCAGGTCGGTCCGCAGGCCCGCGAGGACCTGATGATGGAGCTTCATGGACAGGTGACTGCCTCGTTGGAAAAAGGCGCCAAGGTCGCCTTGGGTGGTGCTCCGCTGAAGCAGCCGGGATACTTTTATCCACCCACCATTCTGGTTGATGTTAAACCCGGGATGCCGGCTTACCATGAAGAATTTTTCGGTCCCGTGGCCTCCGTCATCCGGGTCAAGGATGCCCAGGAAGCCCTGCGGGTCGCCAATGATACGCCTTTTGGTCTTGGCGGATCGGTGTGGACTCGGGATATTGCCCAGGGCGAGGCCATCGCAGGGCAGGTGGAGGCCGGAGCCGTTTTTGTCAACGGGATTGTCAAGAGTGACCCGAGGCTGCCGTTCGGGGGGGTCAAGATTTCTGGGTACGGACGGGAACTCTCCCATTACGGTATCAAGGAGTTCGTGAACATCCAGACCATCTGGATTGGCTGAAACCGAAAATAATTCGTTTTTTTATGTTGCATCATCAGGCAGGTTGCTTCAGAGCGACCTGCCTTTTTTGTATTTTTGGCAGCTGTCTTTGGCTGGATTTTGCCTGATTCTGGGCTATCCTTGACAAGGTCGAGGAGTTGCTTATGTCCAGGATTGTTTGCCTGATCATTCTTGTTATGCTGCTCGCCGGTCCGTCCTGGGCGCTGGAGCAGGGGGCTGGCCGTGAGCTTATCCGCGCGTTGATTCTCTCGCAACCGCCGGCATTTTCGGGGATGGAGGAGCTTCGGATGACCGAATCCGTCGCTGCTTTTTACCAGGCGAGAAACGCAGAGCCAGCCTGGACGGATGCTGTGTCGGTCGGACGACAGGCTCACGAGTTTTTGGAGATTGTTCGGGGTGCCGCTGACGAAGGACTTTGCCCGGAAGATTACCATCTCTTCAAACTGGAAAGTCTTTTCCGTTACGAGGAAGACTGCCGGCGACATGGCCTGACCCCGGCGGCGGAGTGGCTGGCCCGGCTCGATGTCCTACTCTCCGATGCTTTCCTGCTCTATGCCACCCATCAGATCCAGGGACGTCTTGACCCGGCCACTCTCCACAACGGCTGGAAGGCGTCGCCGCGAAAAGCAGAGGTGAGCAAGTTCCTCCAATATGCTTTGACCGTGGACCGCATCGGACCCATTCTGGCTGACCTGGCTCCGGTGGCACCCGGTTATGTGCAGTTGCGGGCGGCCCTTGACGAATTACGCCGATTGAACTCCACGGGGGCATGGGGGCCTTTCCCCTCCGGACCCACCCTGCGCCCTGGCGACGTCCATCCCCAGGTTCGCCTGCTGAAACAACGCCTTATGGCCTGGGGTGATCTCGCGGACTTTACGGAAGAGGATGCCTTTATTCTTGATCGCGACACGGTCAGAGCCCTGCGCCGCTGGCAGGCTCGCCAGGGATTGTCGGCTGACGGCGTCCTGGGGGCGCGCACCCGGGCCGAACTCGGTGTCCCGGTCGCCGTGCGGATTCGGCAGATTGAGCGGAATATGGAGCGCTGGCGCTGGCTGCCAAAAAGTCTGGGCGAGCGTTATGTTCTTGTCAATATCGCCGATTTTGCTCTGCAGGTGGTTGAAGAGGGCGTTCCCGTCATGACCATGCCGGTGATTGTGGGAACCGCCTATCGCAAGACCCCGGTTTTTTCAGGACGGATGACCTACCTGGAGTTTGCGCCCTACTGGTATGTTCCCCCGACCATTCTGCGAGAAGACAAACTCCCGCTGATCAAGGCGGATCCCGCCTGGATGGAAAGAAATCACTACGAAGTCATTCCTCTGTCAAAGGAGACCGTCAAACAGTTGGAAATCAGCGAAGTGGACTGGAAGGATATTCATGCCGATAACTTCCCGGGGATTCTTCGCATGAAGCCCGGGCCCTGGAATCCCCTGGGGCGGGTGAAGTTCATGTTCCCCAACCGATATGCCGTCTACCTGCACGACACCCCGGACCGGCATCTCTTCACGCGGTCAGAGCGTTCCTTCAGTTCGGGGTGCATCCGTATTGAGCGGCCGCTGGATCTGGCTCAGTATCTGCTGGAGGGGAAGGGGTGGAATTGTGATGAAATTATCAATCTGCTCCAAGGGGATCATCCCGTGCGCGTCAATCTGCCCGAGGCGATTCCTGTCCATCTGCTCTATTTTACCGCCTGGGTCGACCACACCGGTGCACTTCATTTTCGCAAAGACCCCTATTGGCGCGACCTGGGGCTGGAAGATGCCCTACAAGCCAGATAGGCAGCTGCAAACGGATCTAGAGAAGGTCCTTGAGCCAGCGAAAGGCCACTACCGTTCCGATAGCCGAGCCCAGGGAAGAGAAGAGGAAAACGAGCAACACACGGGTCATGCGATTGCTCCACCAGCCTCGCAGAGTGGCCAGGTCGTCGCTGGCCTGTTCCATGTCGCGAACCGACGGGGGCGCGACAAAAGCCTGTACCAGACCGGTGACGAAACCGGCGCCGATGGTGGGGTTGAGTGAAGTGATAGGGGCGGCCACGAAAGCCGCCAGTACCGTCAGCGGATGCCCCAGCGCCAGCAAGGCGCCCAAAGAGGCCAGCAGGCCGTTGGCCAGCACCCAGGCCAGGGCGGCTCCCGCTATCCTTTCCCGGTCACCAAAAAAAAAGCCGACGACAAACAGCCCCGCCACAATGAGGGGAATGAGCCAGGGCACGAATTTCGAGAACCCTGACTTGGCAGGAATGGTGGAGATTTCCTTTATGTCCTGGGCTGGCGTATCGTCGTCCTTCAGATGGCGGATGATTCCGGGCAGGTGGGCGGCTCCGACCACGGCGACAATCTTTTCGCCGGGAGCCTGGCGGATGTGGTGAGCCATGTAGGTGTCGCGTTCGTCGACCAGAATGGTCTTCACCGAAGGGAGCACGGTGGCCATCTCATCGAGCATGGCCGAAAGGGTATCGGTCTGGCGCAGGCGGGCCAATTCCTCTTCATCCAGCTTCTGGTTGTCGAAGAGGCTGGCCAGCATCGTGCTCACCAACTGCATTTTCTTCCATAAGCCTGTTTTCCTCCAGGCGCGCAGCAGCGTGGTGCGGATTTCCCTATCCACCAGGCGCACCGTCAAACCCTTTTCTTCAGCCAAAGATGCCGCCTCGGCCAGTTCGGCGCCAGGCTTGACCCCGGTTTGCAATCCCATGCGCTTCTGAAAGGAGGCCAGCACCAGGTTGGCCAGCAGAAAAGGTCCCTGGCCTTTTTTCAGGACCTGAATCAGATTCAAGGAATGCCAGCGGTTGGGGTCTTTAAGCGATTGATAGCGTTGGGAATCGAGTTCGACGCAGACAGTATCGGGGGCTTGCTCTTCAATGACCCGGCGGACGGTTTCAACCGATTCCTGGGAGATATGGGCGGTTCCGACAAGAAGGATCTCCTTGCCGTCCACCTGGATGACGGTGGTATCGGAGGCAGCGTTTTCAGACATGGGCACCTGCGGTTGGAGGAAAAGAAAAAGCGCCTGGCTCTGCCGGCGCTTTATGATGTGGCTCTCCACTCCGTCCGTGGATCGTTCGGCCTCTCAGCGAGTACCGACGAAGTGGGCTTTCTTGTAGGCACATCAGGCGTCCCATTCAAAGATGGGCTGGCTCACCGCGCCCCTGAAGAAATCCCGATAAAACGTTATTCCGCCTGGGCGTTCTGACCTCACCTGACGGGCAGAGAGCACACAATCATTTGGCTCTCAGTATAGAAAAAAGAATTCCGCCAAACAAGGAAAAAGTTTTTTAAATGATCAATTCAGCCTGACTTGGGCCTGCCACCCCGTTGCCGGACGGAATGCCGAGGCAGGGATTCCGTCTTTCGTTGCCTAAGGAAGCGTCATTCGGGGATGAAAAACCGGGCAGATTGGGGGGGCGGATGGCAAGCGTCCGTTGCAAGTGCCTGTTTTTGTGTTCTAGTGGAAAGGCAGCTTCGCTGGCATGTCTTGTGCGTAACCAGGTTGGACAGCGTCCCAGCATCTCATCCTAGACGGGGTATCAAATATGGCATCCAGAAGTGGCGTACAGCAGGAAAAGTTGATGAAAGCTCTGGTGGATATCGGGCAGGAACTGACCTCCACCCTGGAACTTGACGAGCTTCTCGATCGGCTGCTGCGCATTTCTCGTGAAATTTTCTGCTACCAGAACGCGATCATCCGGCTGGTTGATTTCGAGCGGGGTGTCCTCGAAACCGTGGCGTCCTACGGCTACACAGCAGAGGCCATCAGTCAGCAGATTCATCTCGGTCAGGGCGTCATGGGCAAGGCGGCCCTGCAGGGTAAGCCGGTGCTGGTTGAAGATGTCCGGGAGCTGCCATCGTATATCCCCGGCATCTCGGGGGCCCGGAGTGAACTGGCGGCGCCCATGCTGGTCAAGGACAAGGTCATCGGTGTTTTCAGCGTCGAGAGTCATCGTCCCGGGGCCTTCACCGAGGAGGATATTGGTCCCCTCATGACGGTGGCCAGCTTTGCGGCAATTGCCATCGACAACGCCCGGCTCTATGCTCGCCTGAAAGAAATGTCCGGCCGCTACCAGAACCTGCACCAGTTCAATTGGCGTATTCTCCAGAGCGTCAACCTTGGGATATACACTGTTGATGAGCACAAAAGCATCACCTCGTGGAACCGCCGGATGGAAGAGATGAGCGGCTTGTCGGCGGAGCAGGCTATGGGGCAGGATGTCTTCAAACTTTTTCCCTCCCTCGAAGAAGAAGGGTTCGGTTCGCGGCTTCGTCGCGTGCTGCGAAGAGGAGAGCCTGAGCGCTTACGCCTGATTCATCGTAACCAGGCTGGACAGCTGCGGGTTCAGAAGAGACGGCTGGCCCCCCTGAAGGAAGGTGAGCGTACCGTGGGGGTGGTGGTGATTGTCGAGGATATCACCGAGTTCAAACGCCTGCTCGACCAGACGATTCAGTCCGAAAAGCTGGCCGAAATCGGGCGACTCACGGCCGGTATCGCCCATGAAATCAACAATCCACTTGCGGTCCTGTCTTATGCAGCCCAGCTTCTTCGGCGAGAGGAGGGACTGTCGCCCTTTCAGCGGGAAATGGTGGAAAGAGTCGAGAGCGAAGTGGAACGGCTGGCCGCTCTCACCGGCAGCCTTCTCTCTTTTTCCAGCGACCGCGATACGCGCCTGCGGCAGGTGGACGTCAACGAAGTAGTGCAGGATGTCCTGCGTTTGATGCGCCACGAGATGCAGCGTCAGATGATCCGCCTGGACGAATCCTACGGTGAACTGACGCTGATTCAGGCGGACCCCAACAAGCTCAAACAGGTGCTGATCAACCTGGTCATGAATGCGGTGCAGGCCATGGAGGGCGTCGGGACTTTGACCATCACGACCCGGATGCACGGGGAGGATGAAGTGGAGATTCTTGTCCAGGATACAGGGCCCGGCATCCCCCCATCGGTGCAGGAACGCATCTTCGAGCCTTTTTTTACCACGAAGAAAGAGGGGGAAGGCTCCGGGCTCGGCCTTTACATCTGCCGCAATATTCTGCTGGAGCACAAAGGACGCCTGGCCGTTGCAAGCGAGCCGGGTCAGGGGACAACCTTTACCGTGACGCTTCCCTCTCGCTAGGGACTCGGCTGCTGCTGATTATTTAAGCCCACCCTTTTAATCTGCTTTTATTTTGTGCAGTTTGTCGGAAGATAACAGGCCGTCAGCCGCCAATGGCGGGGAAAAATAGCTTGGCACGCTCCCTGCTATATAGAAACTCAGAATGCATCCGCAGGCTCTCAACGCTGTCGGGGACGTTTAAGGACATCACAGGGATCTCGAACAACGACGTTCAGGAGATCTTTTCAAGGGCAAAGGCGCCCTTTCTTTTGCGGCCAACTGCGGTGGCAAAAGGGAGGGCGCCTTTTAATTTTACGCATTGTCACCTCGAAAGGAGCACATCGGGCATGAAAAAGATCGAATGTATTATCAAGCCTTTCAAACTCGAAGACGTCAAGAGCGCCCTGTCGGATCTGGGTATTTCCGGTATGACGGTCAGTGAGGTCAGGGGCTTCGGCCGGCAGAAGGGGCATACGGAGCTCTACCGTGGCGCCGAATACCAGATTGATTTTATTCCCAAGGTGAAGATCGAACTGGTGATTGCCTCCGAACAGGTTGCACCCGTGGTTGATGCCGTCCAGCGGGCCGCGGCCACCGGGCGCATAGGGGATGGTAAAATTTTTGTTCTCGATGTGGAAGAGTCCATCCGGATTCGAACCGGGGAAACCGGAGTCGACTCCCTGTAAAAAACATGACGCCAACACGAATATTTCCAACAGGAGACTTTGCCATGAAAAAACAGATTCTATTGATAGCGGCTGCGCTGGTTGGGGGAATGCCAGCACTGGCTTTGGCCGAAGAAGCCCCCGTCACCGAAATAGCCTACATCCTCAATACCTTCTCCTTTCTCATCAGCGGCGTGCTGGTGATGTGGATGGCCGCCGGCTTCGCCATGCTGGAAGCGGGTCTGGTGCGCACCAAGAACGTAGCCACCATCTGTCTGAAGAATATCTCCCTCTTCGGCATCGCCGGCATCCTCTTTTACCTGATGGGCTACAATCTCATGTACGCCGGGGTCGACGGCGGCTGGATCGGCAGCTTCGGTCCATGGGGTGCTGACGACGCCGCTGCTTTAGCCGGCGACTACTCGGCCGGCTACGCCGCCGGTTCCGACTGGTTCTTTCAGATGGTGTTCTGCGGCGCCGCCTGTTCGGTCGTTTCGGGCTGCGTGGCCGAGCGCATCAAGCTCTGGTCTTTCCTGGTTTTCTGCGCGGTTCTTACCGGCCTCATCTATCCCATCCAGGGCTCCTGGGTCTGGGGCGGCGGCTGGTTGGCTGAAATGGGTTTCTCGGACTATGCCGGCTCGACGCTGGTTCACTCCGTCGGCGGCTGGGCCGCCCTGACCGGGGCCATCATCCTCGGGGCTCGTAAAGGCAAGTATCGCGCCGATGGCAGCATCAATCCCATCCCCGGTTCCAACCTGACTCTGGCCACCCTGGGTACCTTCATCCTCTGGATGGGATGGTTTGGCTTCAACGGCGGCTCCGCCCTGGCACTGGGCTCGGCCGGCTCGGCCATCGAGCAGTCCAACGTCTACATCAACACCAATCTGGCGGCCGCCGCCGGCATGATTGCCGCCATGCTTATGGTTCAGGTGCTTTACAAGAAGGTCGACCTGACCATGGCTCTCAACGGCGCGCTGGCGGGTCTGGTCAGCATTACCGCCGGCCCGGCGACTCCTTCTCCCGGTCTGGCCCTGCTCATCGGCGGCGTCGGCGGCATTCTGGTGGTGCTGGCGGTACCTTTCTTCGACAAGTTCAAGATCGATGACGTGGTCGGTGCCCTCTCGGTTCACCTGGTCGGCGGCATCTGGGGAACCCTGGCGGTACCCATCTCCAACAGTGAAACAAGTTTTCTGACCCAGTTGATCGGTGTAGCCGCCATCGGGGCCTTCGTGGTAATCGCCAGTACCATCGTCTGGCTGCTCATCAAATTCACCATCGGTCTGCGGGTCTCGGAAGAAGAAGAACATCAGGGTTGTGACCAGGCCGAACTGGGTCTGGAGGCCTATCCTGAGTTCGGTCGCGGTTCCCAGATGCTTCGCTGAAATCAAGTTAAGGATATTGACTGAGGTTCCGGGAGGTGATCTCCCGGAACCACCCCACCCCACACAAAGGAGCACCCCATCATGAAGAAGTTGGCAATCGGAATGTTTATGAGCATGGCTGTCGTCTTTTCAACCTTTTCTGTCGCCACGGCCGCTATCGAAGTGGAAGGTGACGCGTATGTCGGAGTCGCCGACAAGTATCTGTGGCGCGGCTGGAATCTCAGCGGCAGCAAGGCCGTGCTGCAGGGCGGGGTCGATGTCAGCGCCAATGGTTTTACTCTCAGCTACTGGAGCAATATCCAGCTGAACTCCGATGCCGACTGGCGCTCGGGTGAAGCGACGGAAACCGACACCACCCTCGACTACTCCTTCGATATTAACGAGCTGCTCTCCATGAGCGTCGGCCACATCTTCTATGCCCTGGACAATATCAATGATACGGCGGAATTCTACGTGGGCGCCGGACTCAACACCCTGCTGTCACCCGCCCTGACCGTTTACTGGGATTACGACGAAGCCGATGACAATGGTCTCTTTTTCGCCGCCAGCATCGGTCACGATTTTGCGCTCACGGATGAACTGGGTCTGAGCCTCGGTGCCCTGGTCAGCTACAATGACGGCAGCGACTATTCCACGGGCGACTACAGCGATTGGCACAACTATGAGCTCAGCGCCGGACTCAGTTATGCCCTGAGCGACCAAGTCAGTCTGGATGCCTCCACTCTGTTCTCTGAAGGGATCAGTGATGAAGCCAGGGCGAATCTGGACAGCGAGATGGTCAGCAGCCTGAGCGTGACCTTCGCCTTTTAAGCAGCCGCAGGTCCTGTCCTGCGTGTCTCCTGATGATGGCCGCCCCCCTTTTATGAGGGGGCGGCATTTTTTTTGGTTGGACAATCCTTGTGCTTTTTGGCACAGTTAGACCACGCGTCGCTAGCTCAGCTGGATAGAGCATCTGACTTCGGATCAGAGGGTCGGGGGTTCGAATCCTCCGCGGCGCGCCACGGATAACAAGGCCTCGGCACCCGGTTGTGCTGGGGCCTTTGCCGTCTTGCCTCTCCAGGATTTCCTGATTTCGGTTTGTCCGCAAATGAGGTAGTATTAAAATTCGTTTTACCATCGAACACCTGCAGGGCGAAGAACAGGAGGCGACGGATGAAAAAATCGTCCATGAACGTGGTACAGGGGGATATTACCCGGCTGGAGGTTGACGCCATTGTCAACGCGGCCAATTCCTCTCTGCTCGGGGGCGGGGGCGTCGATGGCGCCATTCATCGCGCCGCCGGGCCGCAGCTGCTGGAGGAATGCCGCACCCTCGGCGGCTGTCCGACGGGGGAGGCGCGTATCACCGGCGGCTATCGGCTGCCGGCTCGCTACGTGATTCATACAGTTGGCCCCGTCTGGCATGGCGGCGACCGGGGGGAGGACGAGCTGCTGGCCGCCTGCTACCGCAACAGCCTGCGTCTGGCCGAGGAGAAGGGCTTGACTTCGGTGGCCTTCCCGGCCATCAGTACGGGGGTTTACCGCTTCCCCATCGAACGCGCCAGCCGCATTGCCGTGGAGACGGTGCGGCAGAGTCTGGCCGCGGCGCGGACGGTGCGCCAGGTGTATTTCGTCTGTTTTTCGGCGGCCGATGCCGTCATCTATGAAGGCCTGCTGGCGAAGCAGGATTCCTGAATTCAATTACGCCCTGTCAGGCAGAAAACGTCTTTCATGAAATCCTATGATGTCATCGTTATCGGCGCCGGCGCCGCCGGTATGTTCGCTGCCGGCTTTGCTGCCCTGAAAGGGGCCAAGGTCCTGCTGCTGGAAAAAAACCGGCGCTGCGGCGCCAAGATCCTCATCACCGGCAAAGGGCGTTGCAACTTGACCAACAGCGAGGCCGACCCACGTAAATTCATCGCGCCCTTCGGCAAAAATGGCAAGGCTTTGCTCACCGCTCTCTATGCCTTTGGCGTGGCGGACGTGATGCGATTTTTCGAAGAGCGGGGGGTGCCGCTGAAAGTTGAGCGGGGCGGGCGCGTCTTTCCCGCGCAGGGGGATGCTGGCGACGTGAACCGGGTGCTGGAGAAGTTTGTGGCCGAGGCCGGCGTCGAGTTGCTGACGGGCTGCGAGGTCAAAGACCTCGCCATGGAGGGCGACCGCCTCGGCGCCGTGCAAACCTCAAGGGGCCGTTTTGCCGCCGACCGCTTTATCGTCGCTACCGGCGGGCTCTCTTACCCCGAAACCGGTTGCACGGGTGACGGCTACGATTGGGCCGCCCGCTGCGGTCACCGGGTGGTCACACCTGAGCCCGCTCTGGTGGCCGTCCGGCTACGGGAGGCGTGGACGGCGGAGGTGATGGACTTCAACCTCAAAAACGTCAGAATTACCGCCTGCCTGGATGGCAAGCCCTTCGAGGAGCGTTTTGGTGAGGCTTTTTTTACCCGTGGCGGCATCGGCGGCCCCATCGTCCTCGACATGAGCAGCGCCATCCGGGATGCCCTGAAAAAGGGGGAGGTGACCCTGAACCTCGACCTGAAACCCGCCGTCGACGCACAAACTTTCGACGGCCGTCTGCAGCGCGAACTGGCCGAGCACAGCAACCGGGATTTCGGCAACAGCCTCGGCGCTCTGTTGCCCAGGGACATGATCCCGCTCTTTCTGCGCCTCAGCGGCATCGATCCCCAAAAAAAATGCCACAGCATAACCCGGCAGGAGCGTCAGACTCTACTGGGGCTTTTCAAGGCCTTGACTCTGCACGTCAGCGGCTGCGAAGGCTTTGCCAAAGCCATTATCACGGCCGGGGGGGTGTCGCTTGGCGATATCGACATGCGCACCATGCGTTCGAAAAAGGTGCCCAATCTTTTCTTTGCCGGCGAAGTGATCGACCTGCACGCCCCGACCGGCGGCTATAACCTGCAGGAATGCTGGTCGACGGGCTTTCTGGCCGGCACCAGCGCCGCCGCCGACTGAGCCGAGCCGCCCTGTTCCGCTGAAAAAAGTCGGCCGGGTTGACATCCGACCTCCAGGTGCTTATCTTCTGTGCGTTAACCGGAATGCCAAAAATATCAGGAGGTACGCGAACCATGACGTCCAACAAGCATGAATTCAAGGCCGAGGTGAACAAGATCCTCGACCTGATGATCCACTCTCTTTATTCCCATCGGGAAATTTTCCTGCGCGAACTCATCTCCAACGCTTCCGATGCGATCGACAAGGCCCGCTACGAAGCCCTCACTGACGCCTCCCTGGCCGAAGGGGGCGAGGGCTGGAAGATTCAGCTCATCCCCGACAAAGAGGCCGGCACCCTCACCGTACGTGATAATGGCATTGGTATGACCCGCGACGAGGCGGTGGAGGCTCTGGGCACCATCGCTCACTCGGGTACCAAGGAGTTCATGAAGCTGCTGGAAAGCCGCGAGGTCAAGGATAACCCCGAGCTCATCGGCCAGTTCGGCGTCGGCTTCTATTCGGCCTTCATGGTGGCCGACAAGGTCACCGTGATGACCCGCAAGGCCGGCACCGACCCCGCCCACGCCGTCAAGTGGGAGTCCAATGCTGACGGCACCTACACCCTTGATGATGCCCAGAAGGCAACCAAGGGCACAGATGTCATCCTCAGTCTCAAGGAAGACGCCCGGGAATATCTGGAAGAGTGGGAGCTGCGCAAGATCGTCAAGCAGTACTCGGACTTCATCGAGTATCCGGTGGTCATGGACGTGACCCGTTCCCAGCCCGATCCCGACGACAAGGAGAAGACCGTCAGCGAGACAAAGGAAGAGACCCTCAACTCGCGCAAGGCGATCTGGCTCAAGGACAAGACCGATATCAGCACCGAGGAGTACAACGAGTTCTACAAGCACATCTCCCACGATTTCACCGACCCGGCCCGGGTGATTCACTACCGCGCCGAGGGGACCACGGAGTTTTCGGCCCTGCTCTATCTGCCGAGCAAGCGCCCCTTCGACATCTTCTACCAGGATTACAAGGTCGGCCCGACCCTCTATGTGCGCCGGGTGCAGATCATGGATCACTGCGAGGCGATGCTCCCCACCTACCTGCGTTTCGTCAAGGGGGTGGTGGAGTCCTCCGACCTGCCCCTCAATGTCAGCCGTGAGATTCTGCAGGACAACCGAATCGTCACCGTTATCAAAAAGAGCCTGACCAAGAAGGTGCTCGACACTCTGGCGGAGATGAAAAAAGAGGATATCAAGGCCTACGAGCAGTTCTACGAGCAGTTCGGTCGCATCCTCAAGGAAGGCATCCATCACGATTTCGAGCGCCGCGAGACCATCGCCGATCTGCTGCTCTTCGAATCGACCAAGACCGAACCCGGTCAGAAGATCACCTTGGCCGAATACGTCGAGCGTATGCCCGCCGACCAGAAAGAGATTTACTACATTACCGGTGCCGACCGCGCCAGCGCCGAAGCCTCGCCCTATCTGGAAGTCTTCAAGGAGAAGGGGATCGAGGTGCTCATCATGACCGACGACTTCGATGACATCATCATCTCCGGTCTCGGCGCCTATAAGGAAAAAGAATTCCAGTCGGCCATCAAGGGAGATCTCGACCTGGGCGACAGCCAGAAGGAAGAGAAGAAAAAAGAGTACGGCGACCTGCTTGAACTCATGAAGGAAGAGCTCAAGGACCTGGTCTCGGAAGTGCGTATCTCCGGTCGCCTCAAGGATTCGGCCGTCTGCCTGGTGGCTGGCGAGCACGATCTCGATCCGAAGATGGTCAAGATGTTTGAGGCCATGGGGCAGGAAGTCCCCAAAGGCCAGCGGGTGCTGGAAGTCAATCCCGGCCACGAGCTGATTGCCCGCATGAAACAGCTCTTTGCCGCCGACCGCAGTAGTGCCCAGCTCAAGGAGTACGTGGGGCTGCTCTACGATCAAGCCCTGTTGCTCGAAGGGGACAAGCCCCGCGATCCCGTCGCTTTTGCGCGGGCTCTGTCGAAACTCATGGCCGAAGGGGTCAGCGCCGGCGAATAAGCGAAGGCCGCCTCGGCCCCGCCGGGACCGGGGCGGCCTTCCGAAAAGGGAGAGAATATGGGACGGCTGGCGTTGTTCACCTTGGCGTTATTGTGGTGCGTGCAGGTGCCCGCCGTAGGGCAGGCTGCCACGGATGACGAGTTGGCCCGCGAGATTCGCCAGCTTGCTGAAGCGGTCCGCCAACTCGGAGACAGCCTGCAGGCGCAGCAGGAATCCCTCAGCGAACAGCTGATGCTGCAGAAGTTGAATGTGGCCATCAATTACTTGAACTTTCGTTCCCGCCGCATCGAAGTGCTGGAAAGGGACCTGCAGGGTATTAAGTCACAGAAGCAGAGGCTTGAGGACGTTCTGCTCCAGTTGGAGCAGAAGGATGAACTGCTCGAAGCGGAAGCCCGGACCGGTATCGACAGAAGAACGTCCGACATGAGGCAGTCGCGCGAAGAGCTCGCCCTGCAGCGCAGTATGTTGAAACAGCGTGTCGAGCGGATCGAAAGCGAAATCATTGAGATGGAGACGCGCATCTACGCCTTGCAGGGCCAGATTGACAGTGTGGAGAGCTTCGTTGAAAAATATCTGAAAATTTAATGCCGGTTCTTTTTCCAAGGGCAGCCTCAGTCCCTGGTTTTCCCCTGTGAGTATTCCTGCATGATCTCTGCATTGCGCCATCTTGGCCGCCGTTTTACCCGCCGGCGCGGCCCGGATTCAGTAGCCCTGGCCTTAAGCGGTGGGGCGGTGCTCGGTGCCGCCCACATCGGCGTGCTCAAAGCTCTGGAAGAACGTCAGGTTCCTGTGTCGCGCCTGGCCGGCACCAGTATCGGCGCTTTTGTGGCGGCCCTCTACGCCTTCGGCAAGACTCCGGACGAGATCGCCGATATTGTCATCGATCTGGACTGGCTCGATATCAGCCGCTTCACCCTGTCGCGCTTCGGCCTGCTTTCCAACAGCGAAATGGGCAAGAACATCACTGATGTGCTGGGCGAGGTGCGCATCGAGGACGCCCCTATCCCCCTTTCCATGATTGCCACCGATCTTTCCAGCGGCGAGATGGTCGTGCTGGAGCAGGGGGACGTTGCTACGGCCGTCATGGCCAGTGCCTGTCTGCCAGGGATCTTCATCCCCGTCGAAATGGGCGAGAGGCTCCTCTGTGACGGCGGCCTGGTGGAGAACCTGCCCGTTTCGCCACTGCTGAAAGCTAACGCTGGCTATGTCATTGGCGTCGATCTCAACGCCCGTCGCCGCTACCAGCGCCCCAATGACATTATCGACCTGATGGTCAATGTTGTGGATATCTCCATCGACCATGCCAGCCGCGTCCAGGCCAAAAAGGTCGACCTGCTCATTACGCCGGAGCTGGGCACCTTCAGTCGTACGGACACCAGCCGCATCGCTGAACTGATCGACCATGGCTATAAAACGGCCGTCAAAGCCCTTGACGCGGCGGGACTGAAAGGCCCCTGAGTGTGGAAAGGAAATCGATGGAAGAGTTTGCCCTGCAGGGACATGAATTCGTGGAGCTCAGTAATCTTCTGAAGGTCATGGGGCTGTGCCACAGTGGCGGGTCGGCCAAAATGGCCATCGCCGCAGGGCTGGTTCAGGTCGACGGTCAGGTGGAGCTGCGAAAACGGTGTAAAATACGTAAGGGGCAGGTCGTGGCCTATGAAGGCCTGCAAGTCGTCATCGTGTGAAATAGCCACAGACAAGGAGGACATTATGCCTATCATCACCCTGGAAGGACCGCCTATCGCCAAACCGGAGGTCCGGCGTGTGTTCGTCGAGGAACTGACCGCATCGGCGGCTAAAGCTTATGGACTGCCCAAAGAGAAAATCATTGTGCTGATCAGGGAAAATGCCCCCGAGCAGGTCGCCGTTGGCGGTGTTCTTCTCGCCGATCGCCAATAAGGCGTCTGGAAGCTCAGGCCACAGAAACCGTTTCAGGAAGGAAAGGAGGGCTGGTATGCTGCGAGGAATTCTGACCACGTTTTGTCTTGCTATGACCGTTACGGCCGCCGGGGCGACGGAATCTCTGAAAACCGATGTCCTGACCACCTCATCCGGCAATTTGGAGATTACCTTCGTTGGCCACGGCTCCCTGATGCTGACCTATGGCGGCCGGGTCATTCATGTGGACCCCTACAGCATCCTGGCCGACTACACCCGGTTGCCGAAAGCCGATCTGATTCTGGTCACCCATGAGCATCGTGATCACCTGGATGCTGAAGCCATACGGGCTGTTCGTCAAAAGGGTACCCGCCTGATCTACACCGAAACCTGCGCCGGACAGTTGCTCGGTGGGGAAGTGGTGAAGAACGGCGACACGACTATGTTCGACGGGGTCCGCATCGAAGCGGTGCCGGCCTATAATCTGGTTCACAAAAGAGATAACGGCCAGCCTTATCACCCCCGGGGGGTGGGCAACGGCTATGTGCTGACCTTCGACAACCTCAGGGTGTACATCGCGGGCGATACGGAAAACATTCCGGAGATGCAGGCGCTCAAAGGGGTGGACATCGCCTTTCTGCCCATGAATCTCCCTTATACCATGACGCCTGAGATGGTCGCGGCGGCGGCCCGCTCGTTCCGGCCGGCGATCCTCTATCCTTACCACTTTGGCGACACGGATACGACGCAACTGGTCGAGCTGCTCAAGGACGACCAGGATATCGAGGTGCGCGTGCGTCCCATGAAATGAAATTGTTTGTTGGTTTCAGCAGGATAGCAACGAAAAAGGCCGGGCAATTGCCCGGCCTTTCTTATGGGGTCACGCTATCCGTCTTTTCGATTTTCTGCAGGGTCTCCATCAGCAGGACGCGGATCTGGTCGCTGGTGGACAGGCCTAACGCCTTGCGGACGGCTTTGCGCGCCACCTCGTCGGGCAGGTCGCGCAGAAAAGCCTTGGTGCGCGGGATGAAGGGGGCGGCCATGGAGAATTCCTGAATCCCCAGGCCAACCAGGGCCAGCAGGTTCACCGGGTCCGAAGCCATCTCGCCGCAGACACAAACGTCGATCCCTGCCTTCAGCGCCACATCGGTGACGTCCTTGAGTACGCGCAGAATGGCCGGATGCAGAGGGTCGTAGTAGCGGTTGACCAGGGGGTTGTTGCGATCGGCCGCCAGCATGTACTGGATGAGGTCGTTGGTCCCCATGGCGAAAAAATCAACCTCGCGGGCCAGCTGTTCCGCGATGGTCACGGCCGCCGGCACCTCGATCATGATTCCCAGGGGGACATTGCGGGCGTAGGCGATCCCTTCCCGGTCGAGGTTGGCCCGGGCCTGAGCCATCACCTTCTTGCAGGCCCGCACTTCGTCGAGGGTCGATATCATGGGCAAGAGCAATTTGACCGATCCATGCACGCCCGCCATCAGGATGGCCTCGATCTGCGTGCAGAAAATATCCTGATTTTCGAGGGAGACCCGCACCGAGCGCCAGCCCATGAAGGGATTGTCTTCCTTGGGGGGGCTGAAGTAGGGCAGGGCCTTGTCGCCGCCAATATCCAGGGTGCGGATCGTGACGGACTGGCCAGGAAAGCCTTCGACCACCCGGCGGTAAAGCTGGTACTGATCTTCGCGGTCGGGGAAGTTGCCGCGGGTCATGTAGGGGAATTCGGTGCGGTAGAGGCCTACCCCTTCGGCGCCGTTGCGCTGGGCAATGCTGACGTCGCTGACCAGGCCGATGTTGGCGCGCAGGATGATGCGCGTCCCGTCGGCCGTCTGGGCCGGGAAGTCACGGAATTCCTCCAGTCGGTGCAGCTCCCGGCTGCTGTCTTCCTCCAGGCGGCGATACTCCTCGCGCACATGCTGGGGCGGGTCGATGTATAGACAGCCGGAGTTGGCGTCCAGAATGATCTGGTTTTCCGGGGTGACTTCCCGAAGCAAGCCCTTGACGCCGACCAGGGCGGGGATGCCCATGGATTTGGCCATAATGGCAGCGTGGCTGTTGCGTTCGCCAGCCTCGGTGGCTATGCCCAGAATGTATTCGGCCTCCAGCATGGCCATGTCGGAAGGCAGGATTTCGCGGGCGACCAGGATGCCCGGCTCTTTGAACTGGGGCAGGTGGTCTTCCTGGCCGGCCAGGTTCGCGGCCAGGCGACGGCCGATATCCTTCATGTCGGCGGCCCGCTCACGCAGGTAGGGGTCCTCCATGCGCTCAAAGGCTTCGATGTACTCGCCGACAATTTTTTTCAGGGAGTAGGCGGCGCCGTGCCCCTGCTTGATCTCGTCGTGCAGGCGCTCCAGAAAGCCGCGGTCTTCAAGAATCATCAGATGGGTGTGAAAAATGGCCGCCGCACTCTCCGACAGGCGCTCGGCCATGCGTTTTTCCAGGAAAATGGTCTGGATGCGGGTTTTCTCGAAAGCGCTGTCAAGCCGCGCGATCTCCTCCTCCACCTGGGCCTGTCCCTCATCGCCAAGATCGGCCAAGCCCAGCCCCGAGTCGAGGATGTGGGCGGGCCCGGAGACGACGCCGGGATAGGCTGTTGTCCCCCGCAGGGCAGCGCTGCGCGATCCTTCCCGGTTCGATTCGGGCGAGATCAGAGGTTTGCGGCTCTCTTCAAGCTGACGGATAAAACGGCTGGTTTCTTCTTCTTTGCGGCGGATGGAGTCGAGGAGATTCGCGTTGATGACGATGGAACTGATCTGGAAGGCAATGGTGGAGAGAGCGCTGATCTCCTGGGGGGTGAACTGGCGGGTCTCCTTGGTCTGGATGACGATGACCCCCAAGGGGCTCTTGCGGTCGAAGAGGGGGATGCCGAGAAAGGAATGATAGCGCTCTTCGCCGGTTTCCTTGAAATAACGATAACGCGGGTGGGACTGGGGTTCCTGGATGGCGACGGCGTGGCGGCTTTCGGCGGCCATGCCTGTCAGACCCTCGCCGATCTGCAGAGTGACCTTTCCCACCGCTCTGCGCGAGAGCCCCTTGGTCGCCCGCAGGCGCAAGGTCAAGCCATCGTCATCGAGCAGGTAGATAGAGCAGACCTCCGACTTCATGCGGCGGGCCACCAGGGTGACAATATTTTTCAGGGTCTCATCGAGGTCATGGGACTGCAGGATGAGAGTGCTGATGTCCTCCAGGGTGGTTACCCCCAGGCGTTCTTTGCCGGGTCTGGTCATATCGCGGTCCATGGGTGGCGGAATTGCTTGAAATGAACATCACGGGAACAAAAACAACAACATGATAACAGCTGGTTTGAACTTCGCCATCGAAAAAATGCAATGAGTTGATGCAAGATCGAATCCGGTGACGGGGTGATGCGGGCGTCTTTTTAATGAGTATGTGGGCGGCCTGCATAAAAAAAGCGCCGCCCAGGGGAGAGAGGGCCCGGGCGACGCCAAAGGGGGCAGTGGTGTGTCGTGGTGAAATCTGCCTTTATCCCCAAATATTAGTCATCGACTTAGTAAGCAATCGCCGTGCCAATTCTTGATAGTAGGGTTTTGCCTCAATTTGGGGAGGGCGGGTGGATATTGTGAGAGGCCTGTGTGCCGAATGTGGCACAGGTGGGTGATAGGCAAGTAGGTGAAAAGAGCTGGGAGGGCTAAAAATGGCCTCTCGCCCCATGTGTCAATGGTGACATGGCGTGTGGCGGAAAGGTGTGCCAGGTCTGACTCAGGTGCCGGCGTTTTGCTGGAAGTCGCTCCCTTTGAGGCCATAACGGTCCAGTAGCCGATAAAACGTACGTCTGGGAATGCCGGCGGCCCGTGCCGCCGCCGAGACATTGCCGCCAGCTTCTTTCAGGTAGTTTTTGATGAGTCCCTTTTCTACGTGTGAGAGATGTTTGTCGCGCTGCCGTCGAAATGATGCTTCTGTCCCCGGGCCGTCGTCTGCCGGTGTTTTCAGGGCGAGCTCGGCAAAGATGACAGGGAGGTTTTCCAGTCGGATGACCTGATCCTGGGAGAGTACCGCCGCCCGCTCGATAATGTTCTGCAGTTCACGAATGTTGCCGGGCCAGGCGTACTGGCGCATGGCGTCGATGGCCCTGTCTTCGATGGCGACGATCGGTTTGTTCAGGCGGGTGCTGGCCCGTCGCAGAAAATGGCTCACCAGGTGTTCCAGGGACTGGAGGCGGTTACGCAGGGGTGGCATGGTGATGGTGAAGACGTTCAGGCGGTAGAAAAGATCCTCCCGGAACCAGCCTTCGCGGATGCCGTTCTCCAGGTTCTTGTTGGTGGCGGCGATGAGCCGCACGTCGACCTTGATGGAGGCGTTGCCGCCGACGGGTCGGATCTCGCCGCTGTCGAGGACGCGCAGGAGCTCGGCCTGCACCTTGGGGGTGATGTCGCCGATCTCGTCCAGGAAGATGGTGCCGCCGCCAGCTGCTTCAAACAGGCCTTTCTTGTCGGCGGTGGCGCCGGTGAAGGCTCCTTTGCGGTGACCGAAGAGTTCGCTCTCCAGCAGACTGTCGGTCAGGGTGGTGCAGTTGACCGTGACCAGCGGCTTGTCGGCCCGGTGACTGTGGGCGTGGATGGCACGGGCGGTGAGTTCCTTGCCGGTGCCGCTTTCGCCCCGGATAAGGACTGTGGTCGGCGTGGGACCGACCTGGCGGATGAGCTTGAGGACATCCAGGGTGTGGGTGTCATCGCCGATAATAGAGGCTTCACCGTATTCCTGACTCAGGGCGCGCTGGGCCAGCTCGTACTTCTGAGCGAGGTTGTAGCGGTCTTCCTCCAGGCGCTTGAGGGAATAGGGGAGGCACATGTCCTCTTCAGCCAGCCCCTGAAAGACGGCGACGGCGTGTTCCCGGCAGGTTGGGTAGCCGCAGGCACCGCAGTCGAGTTCATCCCGCTCGACGAACTTGTTGGTCGCCTGTAGAATTTTGCGGATGCTCTCGCCGCTGGGGGGCGGCAGACGCCGAAATTTATTCTTGAAAGATCGTCGCAGGTCCGGCAGTTTGCCCCCCTCCACATAGGCGGGAGAGGTGAGGGTCTGGGCCTTGGCGTCGTGACTCTGGAAATAATTGATGATCAGGTTGCGCTTGGAAAAATTGGTCAGGCGGTTGTTTTTGCCGGGCCCGCCGATGCAGCCGCCGTTGCAGAAACGGATGTCGACCCACTTGGGGGTGATGCGCCTGGCCGCCAGGTCCTTGACCAGCTCCAAGGCACTCTCTTCGCCACCGGCGGAGATGAAGTCGGGATTGAGAAAGTCGTTGGGTACGTCAAAGGCCTGAAAGGGGCCGCCGGCAATGCCGAAGAGCCGGCCTGTCCCCGGCAGTAAACCATCGAAGGGGGAGTCCCCCAGTCTGGGCAGATCGACGGGGTGGCTCTTGAGCATCTGGTTGAGCTCCTGGTAGGTGAGCACCACGTCGATAGCTCCGGCGACCTGTTCCGATTCGATTTCGAATTTTCCCGCAATGCACGAGCTGATATAGACGACCCGGGTCTGCGCCCCCCGGCGCCCCTTGATAAAGCGACCAATGGCCACCATGGGGGAGACGATCCCCATCAGGTTGCGAACCAGCTGCGGATAGTGCCGTTCAATCAGATCGACGATGGTGGGGCAGTGACTGGAAATCAGCGGATCGCTCCCCGGCTGGCCGATCAGGCGGGCGTATTCGGCGCGGATGAGTTCGACCCCGGCCGAGCCCTCGTGCACTTCGCTGAAACCGAGCCGTTTGAGGCCGGTCGCCAACTGGCCGGGGCGCACATCGTGAAAGAAGGCGGGAAACGAGCAGCCAAGCACGGCCACGACCGGATCCTTGCCGGCCAGCAGCCGCAGGGTCTCTTCCATGCAGTCGCTGATAATCTTAGCCTGCTGGGAGCACACTTTGATGCATTTGCCGCAGCCGATGCAGCGGTCGTGGATAACCTCGGCGTATTCCTGTTTGACCTTGATGGCCTTCACCGGGCAGTTGCGCACGCAGGCATAGCATTTGCGGCAGCGTTCCTTGACGGTAATGATCGGACCCATGCAGACTCCAGGCACTCGGGGAAGATTGAGGGGTGAGCCGCACTTGGTGCGGCAATGGGGCGATTGTGCCAGCGGTGGCACGGTGAGTCAACGGAAATATGGGAGGATGCGGTATACGTTCAAGGTGTGGAGAGCAGGCGCCGGTGGCGACCGACCTCGCCACTGAAGTGACAGGCGGCCAGGTGTCCCTGACCCTGGTCGGCCAGCGGCGGCACGCTGGTGTGGCAGAGGTCGCGGGCATAGGGACAGCGGGGATGAAAGGGGCAGCCCGCCGGGGGCTGGATCGCCGAGGGAATCTCCCCCTGCAAAAGGTAGCGGTGGCCGCGCGAGGCGGGGTCGGGGATGGGGACGGCATTAAGCAGGGCTTCGCTGTAGGGATGACGGGGAGAGCGATAGAGGGCCGCGGCCGGTGCCAGTTCAACAAGGCGTCCTAGGTACATGACCGCCACCCGGTCGCTGATGTGCTCGATGACCGAGAGGTCGTGGGCGATGAACAGGGTGGTGAGGCCGAATTCCTTCTGCACATCCTGCAGCAGGTTGATGACCTGGGCCTGGATGGAGAGGTCGAGGGCCGAGACCGGCTCGTCGGCGATGATGAGGCTGGGGCTTACCGCCAGGGCGCGGGCGATGCCGATGCGCTGGCGCTGGCCGCCGGAAAACTCGTGGGGGTAGCGGTAATAGTGCTCCTGCGACAGACCGACGGTGTCGAGCAGCCGCATGACCTCATCCTTGATGGCACTCCCCTTGGCCAGCCCGTGAATCTGCAGGGGTTCGCCGATAATGTCGCCGATGCGCATGCGGGGATTGAGGGACGAGTAGGGATCCTGGAAAATCATCTGCAGCTGCCGCCGCAAAGGGCGCATGCCGGACCGGGAGCGCTTCAAGATGTTTTCGCCTTTGAACAGGACTTCGCCGGTGTCCGCTTCAAGCAGGCGCAGGATGAGCTTGCCCGTTGTCGATTTGCCCGAGCCCGATTCGCCCACCAGGCCGAGCGTTTCTCCCGGCATCAGCGCAAAGGAGACGCCGTCGACGGCCTTGAGGCTGAGCCGTTTGCCGCTTAAAGGGCCGGCGGCGACCGGAAAGGTTTTGCTCAGGTTGCGGACTTCCAGCAGGGGGTCCATGATCAGCAGCTCCAGCAGCGCACGAAATGACCGAGTTCGACTTCCCGCAAGGGCGGCAGTTTGCCGCGCTGCGGCGCAAAGGGGGCGGGGCAGCGGTCGAGATAGGAGCTGCCCGGAGGCAGATCGGTACCGACGGGCACCTGGCTGTCGATAGGGACCAGCCGGTCCTTTTTGTGCCCAAGGCGGGGGATGCAGGCCAGCAGACCCTGGGTGTAGGGGTGGCGTGGCCGGCTGAAAATGATCTCGACGGCGGCCTGCTCCATGATCAATCCAGAATTCATAATGGCGACACGATCGGCTGACTCGGCCACGACGCCGAGGTCGTGGGTGATGAGCAGGGTGGCCATGCCGCGCTCCTGTTTGAGCGAGTCGAGCAGGGCCATGATCTGGGCCTGGATGGTGACGTCGAGGGCGGTGGTCGGCTCGTCGGCGATGAGCAGCTTGGGATCGCAGGCCAGGGCCATAGCGATAACCACGCGCTGGCGCATACCGCCGGAGAGCTGATGGGGATATTCGTGGACGCGCTGGCGGGCCGAGGGGATGCCGACCTGATCGAGAAGATCGACGGCCGCGTCGAGGGCCGCCCTGCGGTCGAGGCCCTTGTGCAGGCGCAAGACTTCGCCAATCTGCTCGCCGATGCGGAAGACGGGATTGAGAGAGGTCATCGGCTCCTGGAAGATCATGGCGATATCATTGCCGCGGATGCGCCGCATCTCCTCGGGGAGCAGGCGGCGCAGATCCTGTCCCTCAAAGAGGATTTCGCCTTCGACGATACGCCCCGGTTCGGGCACCAGACGCAGCAGGGAGAGGGCCGTGATCGACTTGCCGCAGCCCGACTCGCCCACCAGGGCCAGGGTCTCGCCGGCGTCCACGGTGAATTCCAGTCCGCGCACGGCCTTGACCAGGGCGTCGCGGGTGGGAAAATAGGTCATGAGGTTGCGGACTTCAAGCAGCGGCGGCATGGGATTCCTCAGGTTGGCAAAACTGGCAACAATCTACACACAATTGCCAGGCCGGTCAAGAAATGCCCACGGCGAAAAGCTTCTCATTGGCGGGTGGCCGTGCTAGAATCCCCGCCTTTGATTTCCAACGGCAGAAAAGGAAGCACCCATGGCATTGACCGACATTCAGATCAACCGCATATTGACCACCCTGGTCGAAGAGACCGCTCTGAGCCCCTCCCAGGTCCGCAACACCGTCGAGCTGCTGCAGGAAGGGGCGACCGTCCCCTTCATCGCCCGTTACCGCAAGGAGCGTACCGGCGAGCTGGACGAGGTGCAGGTGCGCACCCTCGAGGAGCGCTTTGATTATTTCAAGGAGCTGGAAGAACGCAAGACCACGGTGCTGGCCACCATAGACGAACAGGGCAAGCTGACGCCGGAGCTGAAAGCCCGCATCGAGGCCTGCCGCCAGAAGAACGAGCTGGAAGACCTCTATCTCCCCTACAAGCCCAAGCGTCGCACCAAGGCGACCATCGCTCGGGAGCGCGGGCTGGAACCTCTGGCCGACCTCATCGCTGCGCAGCAGGTCAAAAGCGGCTCGCTGCAGGAGGTGGCGGCACCCTTCGTCGATCCGGACAAAGAAGTAGCCGACGCCGACGCCGCCCTGGAGGGAGCCGGCCACATCCTGGCGGAACGTCTCTCCGAGGATGCCGACGTGCGCGCCCTGGTGCGCCGCCTGACCTGGGAGCAGGGAGTGTTCGTCTCCAAGGTGGCACCGGATAAGGCCGGGGCCGTGAGTAAGTTCGAGATGTACTACGACTACCAGGAGCCCCTGCGGCTGATTCCCTCTCACCGTATGCTGGCCATGCGCCGTGGTGAAAAGGAGGAGGTGCTGCGGCTCTCCCTGTTGGCGCCGGAAGAGGAGATTCTCCGGGGGATGCAGACCCGCCTCATCACCGGGCCGAGTCTTTTCGGCAACTTTTTGCAGGGGGTGGCTGCTGATGCCTACCGGCGGCTGCTGGCCCCATCCATCGAGGTGGAGCTGCGTCTCGAAGCCAAGAAGGCGGCCGACGAGGCGGCCATCCAGATCTTTGCTGACAACCTGAAAAATCTGCTGCTGTTGCCGCCGGCCGGCAGCAAACGGGTGCTCGGTGTTGACCCCGGTCTGCGCACCGGCTCCAAGCTGGCGGTGGTGGACGAAACGGGGCGCTATCTGGAGAATGCCACCATCTACCCCCACACCGGCGCTGGCAAGATCGCCCCCGCCCGGGCTGAACTGCTGCGATTGCTCAAGGACCATGGTATCGAAATGATCGCCATCGGCAATGGTACCGCCAGCCGCGAGATGGATCAGTTCGTGCGCGAAACCCTGCGGGAAGCCGGTCTGCAGCTGCCGGTGGTCATCGTCAACGAGGCGGGGGCCAGCGTATATTCAGCGTCGGATATCGCCCGTGAAGAATTTCCCGATCTCGACCTCACCGTGCGCGGGGCCATCAGCATCGCCCGCCGCCTGCAGGATCCGCTGGCCGAGCTGGTCAAGATCGATGCCAAGAGCATCGGCGTCGGCCAGTACCAGCACGATGTCAATCAGACCGCTCTAAAAAAGGCCCTCGACGCCGTGGTGGAGAGCTGCGTCAACTATGTCGGGGTCGATCTGAAGACGGCCTCCTGGGCGTTGCTCTCCTACGTGTCGGGCATCGGCGAATCCCTGGCCCGCGCCATCGTGCGCTATCGGGACGAGCACGGCGCTTTCGCCAGCCGCAAGGCGTTGCTCAAGGTGCCTCGCTTCGGCGACAAGGCCTTTGAGCAGGCCGCCGGTTTTCTGCGCATTCGCGAGGGGGAGAATCCGCTGGACAACACCGCTGTGCATCCGGAGAACTATGCTCTGGTGAAAAAAATGGCCACCGACCTCGGTGTGTCGGTGGAAAAGCTGGCCGCCAACGAGGAGCTCATCGATCTTATCGACCTGAAACGCTACGTCGACGGCGAGGTCGGCCTGCCCACCCTGCGCGACATCGTCGCCGAGCTGAAAAAGCCCGGCCGCGACCCGCGCGAGGCCTTCCAGGCCGTGGCCTTCCGCGAGGATGTCGTCGAGATCGGCGACCTCAAGGAAGGGATGCTGCTGCAGGGGACGGTGACCAACGTGGCCGCATTCGGCGCCTTTGTCGATGTCGGTGTGCATCAGGACGGCCTCGTGCATATCAGCCACCTGGCCGACCGTTTCATCAAAGACCCCAATGACGCGGTCAAGGTCGGCGAGATCGTCAAAGTCAAAGTGCTCGCCGTCGACGTACCGCGCAAACGTATCAGCCTCTCCATCAAGGAGGCTCTCGCCGGGGGCGGTGGCAACAGCAATCCGTCCCGTCCGGAAAAACCCCGTGAGCCGCGGCCGCGCCAGGACGAGGCCAGTTCCTGGGAAAAGGCGGGATTTCGGGTGAAGAAAAAAGGATAATCAAGGGCGGCCTCGCGCCCGTTCGCTTCGCTCCCTTGAGTACGCAGAGGGCGCTAAGAAAGGCATGTTAGAGATGAATAAGGATGCGCTGAATCAGCTGTCCTCTTCGGTTATAAATGGGGCCATATGCGTTCATCGGGAACTGGGGCCTGGGTTACTGGAGTCCGTTTATCAGTCGTGTCTGGCTTATGAGTTGAAGGAACGGGGAATGGAGGTCGTGACGGAGGTGGCACTTCCCATTTTTTATCGGGGGAATCGGATAGAAAGTGGCCTTCGTCTGGATATGATCATCGAGAACCGATTGGTGATCGAGTTGAAATCTGTTGAAAAAGTTTTGCCGGTGCATGTCAAACAATTGCTCACGTACCTGCGTCTCGCTGATATGCCGCTAGGGTTGCTGATCAACTTCAATGAATCGTTACTCAAAGACGGCATCACCCGTTTGGCCAACAACCCGTACTTGTGATTTTCTCTGCGTTCTTTGCGTGCTCTAGCGACGGCAGGGAGCGGGCGAGAGGACGCTATTAAAAGGACTTTTCATGAACATGAAATGGGTGGATCTGCATCTCCATTCGACCTGTTCCGATGGCCTCTACACACCCGCAGAGGTGGTGCGCCGTGCGGCGGCGGCCGGGCTGGCGGCGGTCGCTTTGGCCGATCATGACAATATCGACGGTATCGAGGCCGCCATGGCGGCCGGAGCAGAGTGGGGGGTGGAGGTGCTCTCCGGGGTCGAACTGTCGGTGGTGTGGCAGGCCTACAACGATATCCATCTGCTCGGCTACGGGTTTGACCATCATCATTCCGAACTGGTCGAAGCGCTGGCCTCTTTTCAGGACTTTCGGGAACGGCGCAACGAGTTGATCGTCGAGCGGGTGAACGAGAAGCTCCGTACGGAGGGGCGTGCTCCCCTGGACTTCGACGAGGTGGCGGCTAAGGCCGATGGCACCCTGGGCCGACCCCACATCGCCATGGCCCTGCAGGAAAAAGGCTATGTACGCGGCAGCGAGGACGCCTTTCAGCGTTATCTCATCCCCTGCAACGTGGAAAAACGCACCTTTCCCATCGACGAGGCCATAGCCCTGATTCAGCGGGCCGGCGGCGTGACGGTGCTGGCCCATCCCCCCTTCATTACCACGGACAGGACGGCCTTTCTGGACCTGCTCGGCACCTTCGCCGCCCTGGGGCTCGATGGGGTCGAGGCGTACAATTCGGGCTCCAGTCTCGATGACATCGATTGGTATATCACCCAGGCACGTCGGCGAGGACTCATCGTCACCGGCGGCTCCGATTTTCATGGGCCGGACACGGGCATTATCGCCATCGGCTCGGGGCGCGGTCAGCTCAAAATTCCCTATCGCTGTGTCGAGGATATCCGACAGGTACTGCACCGGCGCTATGCTTCGCCGGACTAAAGAGAGGTCTAGATGCATTCCACCACCACCTTTTTCGCGACGGCTCCCAAAGGGCTGGAGGCGCTGCTGGCCGATGAACTGCGGGGGCTGGGGGCTCAGGAGGTCAAGGAGACGCGGGCGGGTGTCAGTTTTAGCGGCTCCCTGGCTGTCGGTTACCGTGCGTGCCTGTGGTCCCGGCTGGCCAGTCGCATCCTGCTGACCCTGGCCAATTTTACGGCGACAACCTATGAAGAGCTCTACGCTGGGGTCCAGGCCATTGACTGGCGGGAGCATCTGGGCGAGGAAGGCTCCCTGGCGGTGGACTGCAACTGCGTGCAGTCGCCGCTGCAGCATTCCCACTACGCCGCACTTAAGGTCAAGGATGCCATTGTTGACCAGTTGCGCGAGGTGCGTGGGCAGCGGCCGTCCGTGGAACTGGAGCGGCCGTCGATTCGGGTCAACGTCCATGTCCAGCGCGAGCAGGTGAGCCTGAGCCTCGATCTGTCGGGGGAGAGCCTGCACCGCCGAGGCTACCGGCAGGAGCAGGTGCTGGCGCCGGTCAAAGAAAACCTGGCGGCGGCCATCCTGCTGCGGGCCAACTGGCCGCAGATTGCGGCCGGCGGCGGCACCCTGGTCGATCCCATGTGCGGCTCGGGTACCCTGGTGCTGGAGGCTGCCCTGATGGCGGCGGATATCGCCCCCGGTCTCAGCCGCACCTATTTTGGGTTTCTCGGCTGGCAGGGACACGACGACGCGGTCTGGCAGGACCTGCTGGGCGAAGCGACAGCCCGCCGGCAAGCCGGGCTGCAGACACTACCCCCCCTGTTCGGCTTCGACCTCGAAGCCCAGGCGGTGCGGGCGGCGCAGGCCAACGCTCGGCTGGCCGGATTGGAGTCGGCCGTTGTTTTCGAGAAGCACGAGGTCGCTGACCTGGTAGCCCCGGCCGGTACCGAAGGGAAAGGCGGGCTGGTACTGACCAATCCCCCCTATGGCGAGCGCCTCGGCGAAGTCAACCACCTGCGCTCGCTCTACGCCCAGCTAGGTGAGCGGCTGCAGGAGCACTTTGTCGGCTGGAAAGCTGCCGTCTTTACCGGCAATCCCGATCTAGCCCGGAACCTGGGTTTGCGCGCCCGCCGCAAGCACAGCTTCTTCAACGGGGCGCTCCCCTGCCAATTGCTCCACTTCGAGGTGGATCCCCAGTGGTTTTACGGGGCCGACGTTTCGGAAGAAACCCGCCACGCCGCCCGGACTCCCGGCGCCGAAATGTTCGCCAACCGCCTGAAGAAGAACCTGCGCACCCTGGGGCGTTGGGCCCGGCAGAACGACATCTTCTGCTACCGTCTTTACGATGCTGACATGCCCGAGTACGCCGTTGCCGTCGATCTCTACGGCGACTGGGTCCATGTGCAGGAATACGCCCCGCCCGCTACCGTGGATTCCCGTCAGGCCGCGATCCGGCTGCGGGAGATCCGGGCCGTGCTCCCCGAAGTGCTGCAGTTGCCGCCTGAACAGATCGTCTTCAAGGTGCGGCAGAAGCAGAAGGGGAGTACCCAGTACGAAAAACTCGCCCGTCGCGGCGAACTGCTCAAGGTGGGGGAGAGCGGCTGCAGTTTTCTGGTCAATCTCACCGATTACCTCGACACCGGTCTTTTTCTCGACCATCGCCTCACCCGGGAGCTCATCGCCGAACTGGCCGCCGGCAAGACCTTTCTCAACCTCTTCGCCTACACCGGCTCGGCCACGGTCTACGCCGCCAAAGGGGGCGCCTCCGCCACCACCACCGTGGACATGTCGCGCACCTATCTGGACTGGGCCCAAAAGAACATGGCCGTCAACGGTTTCACCGGCAGCCGCCATGAATTCATCCAGGCCGACTGCCTCAAGTGGCTGCGCCAGGAGAAGCGCCGTTTTGACCTGATCTTTCTCGATCCACCCACCTTCTCCAACTCCAAGTCCATGACTGACAGCTTCGATGTGCAGCGCGATCACGTCCCCCTGCTGCGCGACACGGCCCGGCTGCTCAGTCCCGGCGGGGTATTGATCTTCTCCAACAATAACCGCAAGTTCAAAATGGAAGCGGCGGCCCTGCCCGAGCTACAGATCGAGGATATCACGGCAAAAACCATCCCGCGGGATTTCGAGCGCAATCGCCGTATTCACAATTGCTGGAAGATTCAAAAGAAGTAAACCGGCCTCGCGCCCGTTCGCTTTGCTCTCTTGAGCACACAGAGAACACAGAGAAAACCATAAAAAATTTGTCTATCTCTGCGTTCTCTGTGTGCTCTAGCGACTGAAAGGAGCGGGCGAGAAATCGGTCTGCCTGGAGGAGTTTTATGCCGACGATCGATGATGTGAAAGCTTTTTTAGTTCCACAAGGGATAGAAGTGCGGGAGTTTGCCGAACCGACGCCGACCTGCGAAACTGCCGCGGCGGCGGTTGGTTGCCAGCCGGCCCAGATTGCCAAGAGCGTCCTTTTGCTGGTGGGGGAGAATCCCGTGCTGGTGGTGACCTGCGGTGATACCAAGGTGAAGAGTTCGAAGCTCAAGAAAGCCATGGGACTGTCGGGGAAGGTGCGCCTGCCTGAGGCCGACGAGGTCATTCGCCACACCGGCTATGCGCCAGGCGGGGTCTGCCCCTTTTTGCTGTCGCCTCAATTGCCGGTGCTGCTGGATGAATCCCTGGCGCGCTTTGAGCGGGTCTATGCTGCTGCCGGCAACTCCCATTCCGCCGTGCCGGTGACCCTGGCGCAGCTGCAGGAGATCACCCGCGGCAGGCGGGCGGAGGTCTGCGATCTGATTTCGCCCTAGGTTTTAATCCGGGCATTTTCTTTGCAGAAAAATTCCGAAACCCGGATTTTCGTCTCTTTTTGGGTCAAATGCCCGACACCCCCAAACAGCGCCGACCGGATTCCACCTGTCTCGGAGAATCAAGATCATGCCTGTACGCAAGACCCTGGTGATGCTGATAACGATGTTGCTCTTGCTGCTGATCGCCGCGCCGGTGTTCGCCATGCAGGGGCATATCCCCTTGCCGGAGGGAATCCGCGCCGACACCATTCTGGTCGAAAAGGCGGCCAGACTTTTGACACTCTATCGGGACGGTGAGCGCATCAAGAGTTACCGCATTTCCCTCGGAGGCAAACCTGTCGGCCCCAAAGTGCGCCAGGGCGACCTGCGCACGCCGGAAGGACGCTACCGCATTGCTTCCCGCAATGAACAGAGCCGCTTTCACCGGGCGCTGCGCATTTCCTATCCCAATACGCGTGATCTGCGCAGAGCCCATAAAATGGGCGTTTCTCCCGGCAGCGATATCATGATTCACGGGCTGGGCGATCGCTTTGCCTGGCTTGGTCGGCAGCATTTTCTGGCGGACTGGACCGAAGGGTGCATCGCCGTTACCAATGAAGAGATCGAAGAAATCTGGCGCCTGGTTCCCGACGGGGCGGGCGTTCTTATTTTGCCATGAAAGACGGTTTTTGGTGAAAGGAGGCTGCGGCCATGGCTATCGAGGAAGGTTCACACAGCAAGGCCATAGGGTATATCCTCTGGCTTTTCGGTTTTACCGGCTCTCACCGTTTTTACTACGGCAAGCCCATCACAGGAACAATCTATTTCTTTACGCTTGGCCTGCTTGGCATCGGTTGGCTTATCGACCTTTTTCTCATCCCGGCCATGGACCGTCAGGCCGAGCTGCGGTTTTCTCCCGGCCCCATTGACTACAATCTGACCTGGATTCTGCTGACCTTTCTAGGCCTCTTTGGTGTGCATCGCATGTATATGGGCAAGTGGATTACCGGTATTGTCTATCTGTTGACCGGTGGGCTTTTCGGCCTTGGCTACATTTACGACTACTGGACCCTGAACGAACAGATCGCCCTGATCAACCGGCGGTGAGCCAAATGGATAATCCGACCGACTGCGACACCTTTCCCTGCGAGGCCCTTTCCGCTGCTGTTCGCCAGTTCAATGAGGGCCGCTACTTTGTATGCCACGAAACCCTGGAGGATCTGTGGAAAGATGAAGCCGGGCCGATGCGGGATCTGTACAAGGGGATTTTGCAGATCGGCATCGGGCTGCTGCACTGGCAGAAGGGCAATTTTGGCGGGGCTTGTGCCCTGCTCAAGGGGGGGATCGGCTACCTGCACCCTTTTGCTCCAGTCTGTCGCCGCCTCGATGTGCAGACCCTGCTGCGGGACTCCGAGCGCTTTCTGCAGCGGTTACAGGCCGCTGGCGCCGCGCACATGGCCGATATCCCCCACTCTTTCGTGCCGCGCATTGGGTGGCGGGAAGATACCTGCTGATGGCTTTTTTTGCGTAGTTCGCCCGGACTTTTCGAAATGAAGATCAGAATGGTCATAAAAGGCTTTTTTGGGCGCTCGTTTTCGTGTTATATAAATGCCATATCCGGTAAGACGCGATAGACTCATGATCTTCAATTGTCCGGCACGACATCTGCCGGCGTTAAGGGGAGGGAACCCATGAATCAGAAACCCACGGTGCTGGTCGCCGATAGAGACGAGGATTTTCTTGCGCAGGTCGCTACTCTTCTCGATCGCATGGATTTCAAAGTTCTGCCGGTTACGAGTGGCGCTGAACTTTTGGATGCGGTGAATGTCATGCTCCCCGATATCATCCTGGTCGACGTCGACCTCCCCGAACCTGGCGGCCTGTCCTCTCTCAAGGCGCTCAAGGAGGCCGGCCAGCTTTCGCGGGTCCCCGTGGTGCTGGTGTCGGAAAAGGCCGATATGGGTATCTATAAGCAATGCCAGGATTATGGCCCCTGCAGCTTTCTCATGAAACCTTTGCTGGTCGAGGAGTTGCATTCAACCCTGCAACTCGTTCAGGTCCGGGACACGGGCGGACGTAAGCGCCTCCGCGCCCCCTTCATGGATACCGTGGTGGTGCGGGCCGCTGGCCGAACGCTCCAATGCCCTGGCGTCACCCTGTCGGAAGGCGGCGTCTGTGTGCAGCAGAATCCACCTCTGCCGGTGGGAACCACCGTGGAGGTTGTCCTCTCTCTGCCGACGGGCGGGCCATTGACGCTGAGTGGCCGGGTGAGTTATGTGCAGCAGGAGCAAGCCGGGGGTGGCGATGGTCCCTCCATGGCGATCGTTTTTGATCCTGTTTCTGCGGAGGTCTCGACACGTGTGCGGGAATTCGTTATCCTCCTGCTTGTTGGCGATATGCTGGATGAGCAGGGGGCGTGCGCGCCCTGAGCGGCAAAGAGACTTGTCAAAGGAGGAAGGAATGGATTATCAGATGATTCACGTCTGCCTGCGGGTATTCAACCTGGCGGCTTCGGAAAAATTTTATCGGGAAGCCTTTGGCTTCGAAGTGTCCCGGCGCCTCGATTTTGACGAGCAGGGTTTCACTCTTTGCTACATGCGCGCTCCCGGGCAGTCCTTTGAGCTGGAACTGACCCACAACCATGATCGCGACAAGCCTTATGAGGTTGGGGACGGCTACTCCCACATCGCGCTTGCCGTCAAAGACCTCGAAACCTCACACCGGCGTCACGAGGAGCTGGGTCTCAACCCGCGGCCGATCAAAGGGCTGGGCGATGCCGTGGGGAGGTTTTACTTTCTGGCCGATCCGGATGGCTATATGGTCGAAGTTATCCGGGCCTGACCGGCATGCTGGTCAGGCTGGAACAGACAGGATACAGGGGTCCCATGGGGCCCCTTTTTTTGATGGTGCCGTCAGGCGGCCCAGAGGGTATGTTCCAGCAGGATTCTGGCGCCAATGCCGATGAGGATCAGTCCTCCCAGGATTTCCACCCGTGGCCCCCACAGGGTGCCGATGCGGCGCCCCAGAAACATGCCGGCTACGGTCAGGGCGCCGGCAACGATCCCGATCACTGCGGCCGGAATCCAGATGCTCACCCCGATCATCGCCAGGGTCAGCCCCACGGCCAAGGCATCGATGCTGGTGGCCAGGGAAAGCATGACCAGGGTCATGCCGCGGGTCGGGTCTCTGTTGTCCCGCTCTTCCTCGGCATGGAACGCCTCCCGGATCATTTTGCCGCCGACGAAAGCGAGCAGGGCGAAAGCCAGCCAGTGGTCGTAAGCCGTTATCCACTGCTGCACCGTCAGGCCGGCCAGCCAGCCGAGGATGGGCATGAGGGCCTGGAAGAGGCCAAAGTGGAAGCCGAGGCGAAAAAGATGGCGACCGGTGAGGCGCTCAAGGGTCAGCCCCGCACCGAGGGCGACGGCAAAGGCATCCATGGCCAACGCCAAGGCGATGCCGATAAGGGTCGAGTTTGACATGGCAATAGCTCTCTGGTGAAGTTCGGCCGTCTGGTGAGTGCGCGACCGGATGGTGATTCTCGTCCACCTCAGGGCAAAAGTCAACGTTGTGACGGGGGCCGTTGGCTTGGTGGTTGCGAAAAGTGCCCAAGCGTATTATTCTTGCTGGCAGATTTTTCGTGTTCATTTCAGAGCGTCGCGACGAAATCGTCGACAGAGAATAAGAGCGGAAAGGACGACAAATGAAAAAACTGTTTTTTACCATACTGTTCATGGGTCTTTTCAATCTCAATGCCCTGGCTTTTCAGAAGGATGGCTGTGGGGCAGGGGAATGCCGCCAATGCCACAGCCTCTCACAGCAAGAAGCCGGTGAACTGCTCAAGGATGGCGTGGACAAGGTGTTGCGGGTTGACTTTGCCGAGGTTCCCGGCCTGTGGCTGGTGGAAGCCGAAAAGCAGGGCAAGCGCTTTCCGCTTTACGTTGATTTTTCCAAGAGCTACGTGGTCGCGGGAAACGTCATCCGCCTGAAGGACGGCAAAAACCTGACCAGCCAGCGCGAGGCGGAACTCAACCGCATTGATGTCGGCCGCATTCCTTTGCAGGATGCCCTCGTCCTGGGGAATCCCCAGGCGTCGACCCGCGTCATTGTCTTTACCGATCCCGAATGCCCCTACTGCAAAAAGCTGCACGTCGAACTTCAGGAAGTGGTGCGTCGCGATCCGGATATCGCTTTTCTGATCAAATTGTTCCCCCTCAAGATGCACCCCAAGGCCTACGGAATCTCCCAGAGCATCATCTGTGCCGGCTCGCTGGAGATGCTGGAGGACAGCTTCGCCGGCAAACCGGTGCCCGTTCCACTCTGTGATACGGATGTGGTGGATCAGACCATTGCCCTGGCCCCGCAGTTGGGTATCCGTTCGACCCCCACCCTGGTTCTGCCTGACGGACTGGTGGCTCCCGGCTACAAGAAGGCCGATGATCTGCTGAAGCTTATCAAGGGGCAGTAAGCAGGCGGCCGGGGAAATGCCGACGCGGCTAAACTTCTTGCTTTATCTTCACCTATCTGCTAATAAAAACCACTTGCGTTAAGTGGTTGAGAATATCATGGAGGACGAAACGATATGGGTTTGATGACGGGAAAACGCGGCATTATTTTTGGTGTCGCCAACGATATGAGCATCGCTTGGGGAGCGGCC
The DNA here is from genome assembly GCF_024197615.1 of Desulfuromonas sp. KJ2020. Taxonomy (NCBI): domain Bacteria; kingdom Pseudomonadati; phylum Thermodesulfobacteriota; class Desulfuromonadia; order Desulfuromonadales; family Desulfuromonadaceae; genus Desulfuromonas; species Desulfuromonas sp. KJ2020. Next base: position 67,067 of record NZ_JAKUKE010000002.1, on the reverse strand, counting down.
CAGCAACTTAAGGAAGCCGGCGCCACCCTGGCTTTCACCTATCTCAATGAAGCGCTGGAAAAGCGGGTTCGCCCCCTGGCCGAAAGCCTGGGGTCCGATCTGATCCTCCCCTGTGATGTTGGGCGTGATGAGGACATCGAAGCGGTTTTCGCCAAGGTAAAAGAAGTCTGGGGGGATATCGACTTTGTCGTGCATTCCGTCGCCTTCGCCAACAAGGACGACCTCAAGCGTCCCTTCAGCGAAACGAGTCGCGAAGGTTTCAAGCTGGCCATGGATATCAGCGCCTACTCTCTGGTGGCCGTCACCCGCTATGCGGTACCCCTCATGAACAACGGCGGCAGCGTTGTTACTCTGACCTATCTGGGCGCCACCCGCGCCGTGCCCAACTACAATGTCATGGGCGTGGCCAAGGCGGCCCTGGAGGCCTCGGTGCGTTACCTGGCCGCCGAACTTGGCGAGAAGAAGATCCGGGTCAACGCCGTGTCGGCCGGCCCCATCAAGACGTTGGCTGCCTCGGGTGTTGGCGGTCTGCGCGAGAAACTCAAGCTGATGGATCAGTACGCGCCTCTGCGCCGGGCTGTTGACCAGCAGGATGTAGGCAAGTCCGTCGTTTACATGGTTTCCGATCTCTCCAGCGGCGTGACCGGCGAAGTCCATTTCGTCGATGGCGGCTTCAGTACCGTCGTGCCCGCCTGAGAAAGCGGGTCTTGTTGAAAGTTTACAAGGGCCCGCAAGGGCCCTTTTCTTTTAGGGGGACCACCGGTTGATCCACGGTAATGTCACGGGGCTCAAACCCAGCCAGCTCAAAGCTCTTGAACGGATCGCCAATCGGCGGGTGCCTGTCGGTGAGGTCGTCACCGCCGAACTGGCCCGCTATCTGACGGAACGCTCCTTCGAGATCGGCAGGCAGCTCGGGATTATTGTCGACCGGCAGGGGACGGTGCGGTATGTCATCGTCGGGGACGACCGGGAAATCGTCATTCCTGATCTGTCCTCCTATGCCTTGGGGCGCAGCGGTCTGCGGGGCCTGCGCTGCATCCACACCCACCTTAAGGGAGAACCCCTCTCCCAGGACGATCTCACCGACCTGGCCCTGCTGCGCCTCGACCTGATGATGGTGCTGACCGTGGGACAGCAGGGGCTTCCCGGCAAGGTTCACTACGCCCATCTGCTGCCCCCCAATCCGGAAGGCAAAAGCGTCGAAGTTCTGAGCGCCCCGTCCATCTACGCCCTGGACCTGGAGGCAGCGACCTTTTTCCGTTCTCTTGATGAGGAGTTGGAGCGGAAGATGGCCGAAACCATCGATCTGGCCGACACCCGGGAGAAGGCCATTCTGATCTCGGTAAGCCAGCAGGGACGCCAGCAGGTGGAGGATTCCCTTGATGAACTGGCTGAACTGGCTCGCACGGCCGATGTGCTGGTCGTCGACCGGGTCATGCAGCGTCCGCGGCAGCTCAATCCCAAATACCTGATGGGCGAGGGGAAAATCAAGGAAGTGGTTATCGCCGCCTTGCAGCAGGGAGCCACCCTGCTGGTCTTCGATCAGGATCTCAGCCCGACCCAGGTGCGTTCCCTGTCGGCCATCACCGATCTCAAGGTTGTCGACCGTTCGCAGCTCATCCTCGACATCTTCGCCCGCCGCGCCCATACCCTCGACGGCAAGGTGCAGGTTGAACTGGCCCAGCTCAAATATATCCTGCCCCGCCTCACCGGCAAAGGCACCGCCTTCTCCCGTTTGATGGGCGGCATCGGTGGTCGTGGCCCCGGGGAAACCAAGCTGGAAATCGATCGACGGCGCATCCGCGATCGCATCTCCCGCCTCGAAAAGCAGCTGCAGAATCTGGAAAAAGGGCGGCGGCAGCGGCGGCAGCGGCGGATTCGCACCGATGTCCCCATCGTTTCGATCGTCGGTTACACCAATGCCGGCAAATCCACTCTGCTCAATGCGCTCACCCAGAGCCAGGTGCTGACGGAAGACCTTCTGTTTGCCACCCTTGACACGGCAACGCGGCGGCTGCGCTTTCCCATGGAACGCGAGGTCATTATCACCGACACCGTCGGCTTTATCCGCCATCTGCCCAAGAGCCTGATGGGGGCCTTCAAGGCTACACTGGAAGAGCTGGAAGATGCCGACCTGCTGCTGCATGTGGTCGACCTTTCCAATCCGCGTTTCGAAGAGCAGATGGCCGCCGTTGAAAAAATTCTGACCGACCTGGAGCTGCACCGCATCCCCCGCCTGCTGGTTTTCAACAAAATCGACCTGGTTCCAGAAGAAGAGGTCCCACCCCTGTGTCGCCGCTTTGAGGCTATCCCGGTCAGTGCCCGTGACCGCGCCACTTTCATGCCGCTGCTGCATGAACTGGAACGACGTTTCTGGCCCGACTCGGGCGGAACTCCTTGACACACAAGGGGTTTCCATGTAGTTTTGGCCTTCGGAAAACGGGAGGTTGTTATGAAAATACCGGGGGCTATCGCCCTGTTTCTCTTGCTCGCAGGGTGCACGCCGACGTTTTTGGGGGGGGCGGGTTCTGGCTCTTCCGTCCCTGAAGAAAGCGCCGCCAGCGAAAATCGACTCAGCGAACACTTATCCCTGCTGGTCCACTCCGACCAGGCCATGGCCTATTATTCCCTTCTCGATGCCGATGTGGACCTCTCCTCTCTCGATCCTCTCGTCTTGCCCGATGACGATGAACTGCTGCTCCTTTCCGATGAGCAGACGCCGCCCGATGATGAAGGGGTTAATGTCGTTCCCGCTGAGGTTACTTTTGATTTTCCGGTAGTGGAAAATGAAAAGGTCCAGTATTTCATCGACTATTACGCCCGGCGCAGTCCGACCGCATTCCGGCGCTGGCTCGAGCGCTCGGGTCGCTATCTTCCTATGATGCGGCAGATTTTTGCCGAAGAAGGGCTGCCGCAGGACCTGACCTACCTGGCTATGATCGAATCGGGTTTCAATAATCGCGCTTACAGCTGGGCCCATGCGGCCGGGCCCTGGCAGTTTATCGAGAGTACCGGCAAGATTTTCGGTCTCCGGAACGACTGGTGGCGCGACGAACGTCGCGATTTTGAAAAATCGACCCGGGCGGCGGCGCGTTTTCTCAGGGATCTGCATCGCCAATTCGACGGTGACTGGTATCTTGCCATCGCTTCCTACAATGCGGGTGGCGGCAAATTGCGTCAGGCCATCCGTAAATACAACACCCGGGATTTCTGGGAGCTCAGCCACGGTTCCTATCTGCAGAACGAAACCAAGAATTACGTGCCCAAGTTGCTGGCGGTGACGCTGATCGCCAAGGAGCCGGAAAAGTACGGCTTTACCGACCTGGAATACGAGCAGCCCCTCGATTTCGAGGTGGCTCGCATTCCCAGTGCCACGGATCTGGAGATTGTCGCCGATCTTTGCGGCGTCCCCTATGATGAGATTAAAGCCCTGAACCCCGAGTTGAAGCGCTGGTCTACTCCCCCGGGCGAGAAGGATTACGCTCTGCGGGTCCCGGTGGGTACCCTGGGGGCCTTTACCGAAAAGTACGCCGTCATTCCTGCCGACGAGCGCGCCAATTATGCCCGCCACCGCATCCGGCAGGGCGATACGCTGCTCGCTCTGGCCAAAACACACGGCATTCGCGTCGATGACATCATCGCCCTGAACAATATCAAGAATCCCCGTGCCCTCAGGGTGGGTATGGATCTTATCCTGCCGCTCAAGAAGGGGTTTACCCACCGGCCCATCAATGAACTTTCCGACGATTATGTGCGCAGCAAAAGAGCGACCTATACCGTTCGTAAAGGTGATAGCCTCTGGAGCGTGGCCCGTCGGTTCGGGGTGAGGGAAAAAGAGTTGCGGGTGTGGAATCGCCTGGGCTGGAGCAATGTCATCCGCCCCGGCCAGACCCTCATCGTCAGCGCCACCTCGGCCAAGCCCGACAAGACTGCCGCCAAAAAGACCGGCCCGGTGCGCAAGATCGTCTATCGTGTCAAGTCCGGCGATACCCTCTGGGGGATCGGCAGGCAGTTTGATGTGGGGACGCATCAGATCATGGACTGGAACAATCTGTCCCAGGAGCACGTTTTGCGACCCGGTGACAGCCTGACCCTGATGGTCAGAGGTGATTTTCGGGGCTGAAGGTTTTGCTGTCGCCGGATATTTTTTGACTTTTAGCTGACCCGTTGCTAAACTTCCCCATTTTCATTCCTCTGGAAAGGATTGCCAGTTTTATGTACAATCTTCTCATCTCCATGCTCATCGGTACGGCCGTGGCTGCTTCCCTCACGCTGTTTGCCGAGGTTGACTACTGGATTGCCGTGATCGCCGGTGTCATCGCCTTTACCATCCCTTTCTTCCTCATTACCCGTTTCATCATGAAAAAGATCGGGGAATTGATGAATATCGCCCAGCGCGATATTCAGGCGGGACGTTCAGAAAAAGCCATTAAAACTCTTGAGTCCGGCTTCAAATATGCGAAGTGGCAGTTTTATATCAAGTCTCAGGTCAATGCCCAGATCGGCATGATTCTGTACATCAAGCAGGACTTCGCCAAGGCTTTCGACTATCTGCAGAAGGGCTTCGTGCGTCACTGGGTCGCCATGGGGATGCTGGCCGTCTGCTACATGAAGAAACAAAAAACTTCCAAGATGATTGAGACCTTCGAGAAGGCGGTTGGCGGCACCAAAAAGGAGCCCTTTCTCTGGAATCTCTATGCCTTTTGTCTGGAAAAGGTCGGAGAGCGGGAGAAGGCGGTTTCCATCATGGAAAAGGGACTCAAGAAAGTGGGCGGCAATGAAACCCTGCAGGCTAATCTGGAAGCCCTGAAAGAAGGGCGGCGGATGCGGATGATGGATTATGGAGACATCTGGTATCAGTTCCACCTCGAAAAGCCCGGCGCCCTGATCAAACAACAGACCAAAGCCATCCAGGGACGCCGCAAAATCGTGAGGCGCTAGTTTTGAGCCGCAACAAAAAATCTGAAAACGGCTTGACCTGTACCCCCTTCAAAACCTTGAAGGGGGTACAGTTTTCTGAAGCCACAAAACCACCGAAAGAATCCCCCGAGGCGGCAACCGAACCGGTTGTGGCGGAAGAGAGGGCGGATACAGAAGCTCTCTTTGCTCTGGAAATGGCCCGCCTTGGGTTCGATGCGGCCGCTATGGACAGGGACGAGGATGCGGACCTTCAGGGCGAAACGCCTCCCTCCGCCGAGCAGCGGGAAGAGCCTCTTACGGAGCAGGAGCTGTTTCTGCAGGTGCTGGGTAAAATGGAAGTGACCTTTGCCGATGAATACCCGGAGGAGGAAACGCCAGAAGCCACGCCCCGGCGCATGAAGCTGCTGCGTAAGGGGAAGCTGCGTCCCGAGGCGACGCTCGATCTGCATGGACTCACCCGGGAGGAGGCGCGGACAAAGGTGCGCTTTTTTCTGGAAGATTCTCTGTATCACCAGCGCAAAGTGGTGCTGGTGATTACCGGGCGGGGAAAGAGTTCCGGCAAGGAGCCGATCCTGCGCGACGACATGGAGCGCTACCTGGCGCAGGAAGGGCGCGCCTGGGTCAGCGAGTGGGGACGGGCTCCCAGGCAGTATGGAGGTGAAGGCGCGCTGGTGGTTTTTCTGCGTGCCCGTGATTAAACGATAAAGGCCGGGCGATCTGCCCGGCCTTTTCTCTATTCTGGACTATTTTCTTCCTTTTTGACGGCGGCAGGTTTCTTCCGTCGCGTCGGGCGCTTGGCGGCAGATTTATCCGATGCCGTCTCGCCGGTGGCAGTCTTTTGTTCGGGGGCCTCTGGCGTAGGTGCCGGTGGGGCGTCCTGGTCGGTGGTTTTCACGGTGTCACTCTTTTTGGCGCTGGTACGCCGCCGGCTTCGGGCCGCCGGTTTTTTCTCCTCGGTCGCCTTGGCTGGGCTGGTGGATTCCGTCTGCGTTTTCTCCTTGCCGGCAGCCGGCGCCTTTTCCTCCGCGGTTTCTGCCGGTTTTTTGGCGCTGCTTCGGCTCCGCCTGGCTCGTGTCGGTTTGGTCGCGGTTTCATCCTCTGGCGTCGATACCTTATCGTCCGATTTACTGACCTCGGACGGCTCTGAGGATTTCTGGGGGGCCGGCTCTGCCTGATCGGCCTCGGCCTTCCCGGTCTTTTCCTTCTGCTCCTCGCCAGCCGGCATCGTCGATTTGGCGGCCCGCCGGCGCCGTTTTTTGCGGGCGGCCTCCTCACCTTTTTCGGTCGCTCCCTCACCGGCCTGGATTTGATCAGTCCCCGTTGAGGCAGGCTGAGGTGCCGGCTCGGCAGGAATGTGTTCCGGGGTCTCGGGAGTCGTCGTTGTCTGCTGTTCGACCACGGCGGCCTCCGTTTCCTGCGCGGGCGATTTGCCCGTAGAGGGTTTACGTCTGCGGCGGGGGCGTTTTTTGGGCGGAGTGGCTTCCGCTGCGGCCGGCTCGGCTTCTGTGGCCGGGCTGGCGGCTTCTTCGGGAGCCGACTCCTCCTCTTCGACGGCTGCCTGGGGGGGCTCCTCCGTTGTTTCGATAATTGCCTCGGCGCCTTCTACCGGTTTTTTCTTGCGCCGCCGCCGCCGTTTCTTGCCCTCTTTTTCCGGCTCCGCCGGTTTTTCCGCTCTGGCCAGCACGCTTTCCTCTTCGCTGGCCATTTCGCCGGCGAGGGTCTGAGCCTGGGAGGCACTGAATTCGACAGGGGCGACATCATCTCGGCTGTCTTTTTCCCGTTTCTGGAATGTCAGCTCCACTTCGCCGGCGATGAGATCGGGCTTGCCTTTAATGGTGATGGAGACATTGCGTGACCGTTCAAGTTCAAGAAGTTCCTCACGCTTGCTGTTGAGCAGATAGGTGGCCACTTCCAGGGGGACCTCACCTTCGATGCGGTCGATCTGGCCGCGGGCGATGCCGCCATACACCTTGCGCAGAAAGGCGATGGCCTGTGTCTCGACACTCTTGATCCGCCCCGTACCATGACAATGGGGGCAGGTATTGTAGGTTCCCTCAGCCAGGGCCGCCTTGATGCGCTGGCGGCTCATTTCCAGTAGGCCGAACTGGGAACTGATGCGGCCGACGGTGACGCGCGCCTTGTCGTCTTTCAGGGCGTCCTTGAGGTTTTTTTCCACCTCGCGAATATGCTGACGATCGCGCATGTCGATGAAGTCGACGACGATCAACCCGCCCAGGTCGCGCAGGCGCAGCTGGCGGCCGATCTCCGTAGCCGCTTCGAGATTGGTCTTGTAGGCGGTGGACTCAACACCCTGTTCGCCGGCCATTTTTCCCGAATTCACGTCGATGGCCACCAGGGCCTCCGTCGTGTCGATGACGATGGAGCCGCCCGAGGGCAGCGCCACCTTGTTTTTGCTGATGGTTTCGATCTGCTCCTCGATCTGGTAGCGGGCGAAGATAGGGCGGCGCTCCTGGTGCAGTTTGACCAGAGGTGCGTGTTCGGGCATGACCTGCTGGAAAAAATCCTTGGCTTCCTGAAAAACCTTGGCATCGTCGATGAGGACTTCGTCCATATCTTTGCTGAAGTAGTCACGAATGGAGCGGATAACCAGGTTGGATTCGCGGTAAATCAGGGCGGGGGCGCGTACTTTCTCGCTGAGCTTGACGATGTTGCGGTACAGGCGGATCAGGTAATCGAGGTCTCGGCCCAGTTCTTCACGGCTCTGGCCGATGCCGGCAGTCCGCACGATATAGCCGATGTCCGCCGGCAAATCGAGGGTGGACATCGTCTCTTTGAGCTTTTTGCGCTCCCCTTCGTTTTCGATTTTGCGGGAGATCCCCTTCGTGTCGCTCTCTGGCATCAGCACCATGTAGCGGCCGGGGAGGGACAAAAAGGTGGTCAGGGCAGCGCCTTTGGTGCCGCGTTCCTCCTTGACGATCTGCAGCAGCAGTTCCTGGCCCCGCTGCAGGATGTCATTGATGCGGGGCCGCCCTTTCTGCTCGGGCGCCCCAGGGGCTGCCTTGTAGCAGGACGGGTGGATTTCGCCCATCTGCAGAAAGCCCAGGCGCTCGGCGCCGTAATCGACGAAGGCGGCCTGCAGACCCGGTTCGACCCGCACCACGGTGCCTTTGTAGATATTGCCTTTGGTTTGCTCCTTGCCAACGACCTCAATGTCGAGTTCGTTAAGGATGCCGTCGGTCACAATGGCCACCCGGTTTTCTTCGGGATGGGTGGCATTGATCAGCATCTTCTTGCTCATCGGTCAATTCCTTCCAGCGCCCGGTCGGGCGCTTCAATGGGGGATGCCGGTTTCCGGCGGAGTCTCAGCGAAGCCGGGCAGGCTCGGAGTTGCTTCCGCGGATTTCCGGTGGGGTTATGTCTCGATCTATTCAAACGGCCCGTGGGCCGAGATGGATAAAGCCGCTATCGCTAAGCTAAACCTCGCAACTATACCAGAAGGCAACGGGTTTTGATAGCGGAACCTCATGGCGTCGGCCGTGTTTTTTCCATGTTTCATGAGAAAGAAGCCTGTGCTATAAGAAGGACCATGCTGCAATTAAAAAATCTCACTAAAGAATTCGGCGGCCACCGGATTTTCGCCGATATCAACTGGCATATCCGACCCGGGGATCGCATCGGTCTCTGCGGGGAGAATGGCGCCGGCAAGACCACGCTTCTGAAGATTCTGGCGGGGCGTGTAACCCCAGACGGCGGCGAGGTGCAAGCCGCCAAGGGCACCACCTTCGGCTACCTTCCCCAGGATGGTCTCGAGCATCGCGGCCGTTCCCTGTTCGAGGAGGTGCATAGCGCCCTCGATGAACTGCTGCAGATGGAACAGGAGATGGGCCGCCTGGAAAAAGCTATCGCGGCCACCGGCACGACAGCCGATCTCGACCGTTACGCGTCGCTGCAGGAGTCCTTTCGGCAGCGGGGCGGTTACACGATGGAGACGGAAGTCGCCAAGATTCTGCACGGTCTTGGTTTTGCCGAAAAAGACTGGCAGAAGCCCTGCGAGGTCTTTTCGGGCGGCTGGCAGATGCGCATCGCCCTGGCCAAACTGCTGCTGCAGCGCCCCAACCTGCTGCTGCTGGACGAACCGACCAATCACCTCGACCTGCCGGCCCGGGACTGGCTGGAGGAGTACCTGTGCAACTACCCCTTTGCGGTGGTCCTGGTCTCCCATGACCGCTTTTTCCTCGATCAGGTGGTAGGGCGCATCGTCGAGGTCTGGAATGGCCAACTGACCGAATACCCCGGCAATTACAGCCGCTATGTCGAGGAGCGGGAACGCCGCGTCGAAGCGCTGCTGGAGGCCAAACGCCGGCAGGATGAGGAAGTGGCTAAGATCGAGGCGTTTATCAGTCGCTTCCGCTACCAGGCCAATAAGGCTTCCCTGGTGCAGAGCCGCGTCAAACAGCTGGAAAAAATCGAACGCATCCAGGTGCCGCCGGCCCGCAAGCGTATCGCCTTTCAGTTTCCGGATCCCCCCAAGGGCGGACGACTGGCCGTCGAACTGATCGGCGCCAGCCAGCGCTACGGCGATCTGACCGTGCTCGATCACGTCGATCTGGCCGTAGAGAAAGGGGAGCGACTGGCTCTCGTCGGGGCCAACGGCGCCGGCAAATCCACCCTGATGCGGCTGCTGGCCGGGGTGGAAGCACCCAAAGAAGGCGCCCGCCAGGAAGGACACAATCTGGCGCTGGCCTACTTCGCCCAGGATCAGGCCCGTGTTCTCGATCCTCAGAAGACGGTCCTTGAAGAGATTACCGCCGCCGCTCCTTTTGACATGGTGCCCAGGGTGCGGGACATCCTCGGCTCCTTTCTCTTTACCGGCGACGATGTCCACAAGCGCGTTTCCGTCCTCTCCGGCGGTGAACGCAACCGTCTGGCCCTGGCTATTCTCCTGCTGCGACCCGCCAATCTGCTGCTGCTCGACGAGCCGACCAACCATCTTGACCTGCAGTCCAAGCAAGTCCTTCTCGACTCTCTCAAGGGCTACAAGGGGACGGTGGTTTTTGTCTCCCATGATCGCTACTTTGTCGATTCGCTGTCCAGCCGGGTGATCGAGGTTGCCGAGGGCAAGGCCGTCTCCTACCTGGGGAACTATGAGGATTTCCTGCGTGCCAAGGGGGCGCAGGGGGATCAAAGCCATTCACAGCAGCGGGTCGAGGTGCTCGGAGGGGCTGCGGCGGAAGCGCCGGTGGATAAGGACGAACGCCGGCGCCAGCACGAACAGCGCAAGGATGCGCAACGCCTGGAGAAAAAACGTCAGAGAGAACTGAGCGAGATCGAAGGGCTCATCGAGAGGCTGGAGAGTGAGCTGAGCGAGCTGGAGCAGGTCATGGCCGATCCGGATCTCTACCAGGATAGAGAGCGTTGGCTGGAAGTCTCTTCCCGGCACGACCGTCTGCAGGAGGAGATCGCCAACGCCTACGAACGTTGGGAAGGGTTGCAGGAGCCTGTGTCGGCCTGAGGGGAGTCAACATGGCAGGACGCGTTCCTTTTGTTGTCGTGGTAGCCAGTGAAAAGGGGGGGGTGGGCAAAACGACCATCGCCACCAACCTCGCTGTCTACCTCAAGGCACTGCATGAGGACCTGCCGGTGACTATCGCCTCTTTCGACAACCATTTCAGCGTCGACGCCATGTTCGCCATCCGCCGCGCTGCCGCTGCTTCCGTCGCCGAGCTGTTTGCTGGTCGCCCCGCCCGCGATCTGGTCGACCTGGGCGAATACGGCGTGCAGTATCTGGCCTCTGAGCGGCAGCTGCTGCCCCCAGATGACGATCCCCTTCACCTGAGACGCGTTCTGCGTCAGGCTGACCTCGACGGAATTTTTATCCTCGACACCCGACCGATTCTCGACTACTTCACCCGCAGCGCCTTGCTCGCCGCCGACCTCGTGCTGGTGCCGGTCAAGGATCGGCCCTCCCTCGTCAACGCCGCCTCCCTGCTGCATGTGGTGCGGGCAGCCGGGGGCGCGACGGATAAATTCTGGCTGCTGCCGAGTCTCATCGACAGCCGCCTGCGCCTGCGCGAGCACATCGGAGTGCGCGAGTTTCTGGTGGAGTCTGCGCGGGAGAGGGGCTATCAGGTGCTCGACACTTTCATTTCCAAAAGTCCCAAGGTGGAAAGCCTGACCACCAATCTTAGCAGCCGGGTCTATCCCGTCCTTACCCATGCCCGCAACACCGCGGTGCATACCCAGTTTCGGCAGCTGGGAGATTTCGTCCTGCGGTGCCGACAAGCCTTCGTTTCCTCTCCAGCTCAATCCGTTCACGACCCATCACAGACGGGAATGGTGAACCGACTATCTCGCCGACAGAGCCGCCAATGCCCTCTCTGCGGCGAATCGGCCGATGGCGCCGAAGGCGGTTTTTTTCAGGATTTGCGGAGTCGTCGGCAGGGATTCATCCATGGTGGCTGTCTGCAGACCCTGGTGGCTGACAGCCTGCTGGAGCCTCTCCCCGACCAGGGGGCCATGGTGTGGAGAATCGACGAGGAAGCCCTGCACGAAGATGAACTGTGTTTTTCCGCACACCTTTTCAAGGAGAGTGGCGACGAGCTCGCTGCCGACCAGATCAGCCTCAATAGCGCCGGTTGCGGGCAGGCCTTCCTGCAGGCGACGACGGGTCGGCCGCTGGCCGAGCTCTACCGCGAGACCCTGATGCTGTTCTGGACAGCCGCCGCTCCCCGAGAATTTCTGTCACCAAAAGGGCGGCGCGCGTTGGCCGGCCGGAGAAAAAAGATGCTGCGTGAAGTTTTTGGACGCCTTTAACCTGGAGGTTGTTGTGAAGCCGGAAACATTCAAGGATTTGATGAGGCTTTCCCATGGTTTTGAACCGGCGAGGATCCTGCTGAGTGCGGTGGAGCTGGATCTTTTCTCGCACCTGTCGGAAAACACAACGGTGCATCAGCTGGCCACGCGGCTGAATCTGCAGGCCGGTCCCTTGACCTTGGTGCTCAATGCTCTGGTCGCCATGGGCTTGCTGGACAAAGCGGGTGAGGCCTATGTCAATCGGCCCGTCGTGGCCGAAAACCTCGTTGCCGGCCAGGGCTACCGCGGCCATATCTTACGACACATCAGCCACTGCTGGTCGGCCTGGGGGGATCTTTCCGGACGGCTGCAAGGGTTGGAACCCGCTGAAGAGTCCTGGTCACCGGCGCCGGATGAGGTGCAGACGCGGGATTTTATTTTGGGGATGGAGAATGTCACCCGAGACCTCGCTCCCCTGGTCGCGGCGCGGCTGGAGCTGGGCAGCCCAGTGACTCTGTTGGATGTGGGCGGCGGGCCGGGAACCTATGCCGAGGCTTTTTTGAAAGAGTATCCCACCTTGCGGGAGGTTTGCGTCTTCGACCTGCCAAAGGCCGCCGCCGTCGGTCGCCAGAACTTGAAAAACCGGGGGATGGAGACTTCCGTGCGCTGGCTCGAAGGGGACTTTTACGAAACCCCTTTCGGCCAGGGATTCGATGTCGTCTGGATTTCACAGGTGTTGCATTCCCTGGATGAGGCTGGCTGCCGTATGCTCCTGGCCAAGGCCTTTGAGGCTCTTGAGCCGGGGGGAGAACTGATTCTCCATGAGTTTTTGATCGAAGACAATCGTACCGGGCCTTTGCAGGCGGCGCTCTTTGCTGTACACATGCTGGTTATGACCGGGGTGGGAAGAACCTATGCCGGTGGGGAACTTTCGGTCTGGATGGGTGAGGCCGGTTTTATGGATGTCCGTGTGCAGCAGGTTAGCGACGATACCTCGGTGGTCCGTGGCCGCAAACCCGTTTCACGATAAAAATCGCTGTTTTTAACCGGTTTTAGTGAGGAATTGCCATGATTTTGCTGCCCAGGGGGAATCCGGTCAAAGAAAAGCTCAATCCGGCCAAGGTCAACCTTCCCGATGCGCTCGGTAAGCTCCATGAGGGACATTTTACCGGATATCTGCGTTTCGATACGCCGGCTGGGGTCGGAATCCTCATTTTTCATGTGGGCAAGTTGATCAGCGCTCTGTATGAGACTGGCCACCAACGTCTCACGGGCTATCAGGCCATTGGGCGCATCTTCAGCCATTCCCGCTCGGGCGAGGCGATGCTGGATATTTACCGTTTGTCTGCCGAACTGGCCATGGGCATTCATGCCCTCCTGCATGGCGAAGTGCTCTATCGCGGGCAGGAACTCCGGTTCATGGATATCCGTCTTCTGCTCAATAGTCTCAAGGAGGACGCCATTACCGGATGTCTGCGCATCTATACGGATAATCGGGTGGCACTGATCTTCTACCGCGAAGGGCAGCCCCTGGGATTTTTCCACGACGGCTCCAAGGACCTGGAAAAGACGGTAGACACTTCCCTGTCCGTGGCGCGGCTGCCTGGCGCCAAAGTTGACGTGCTGACCAGCAATATTGAGGAGGAGGACTCGCTGCAGGACCTGATGGATGCCGGACAACTGACGGCCATCTGGCATCTGGTTTTAGCCGAGGCGAAAAATGGGCGACGGCCCGCGGAGCCGGCGGCCAGACGGAAGGTCAAAGATGAACGCAATGAGAGTCTGCTGATTTTTCTCCAGGGCGTGGCCGAACAGCATCTGGGCAAGATCGGCGCTTATCTGGTGGAAAAGGCCTTCGAGGAGCTGGTGCCGGGATCGGAGGACTCCATGAAGGATTTCTTCGCGGCCCTGGGCCGATCGGCCAGCCTGACGGCCGCGACGAAAGACGTCGAGGTCATGCAGGCGGAGATGAGCAAGGGTATCCAGGCGGTGCTGTCCAGACGTTAGAGCCCTATCGGTCAGGGCGACGATATATCTATGGGGGCGAGAACAATCTGGATGCGTCGATTCTGGGCCCGGCCTTCGGCGTGGGCATTGCTGGCAATGGGTCTGAATTCGCCATAGCCGCAGGCCGCCAGAAGAGAGCCGGGGATTTTCGACTCTTCCTGCAGAAAGTGTACGACATTCGTTGCTCGGGCGGTGGAAAGCTCCCAGTTGCTGGGGAATATGTCCTGCAAGCGGGGGCTTATGGGCACGTTATCCGTATGCCCTTCCACGCGGATTTCTTTGTTGTCGACCCCCTTGAGGACTTTGCCGACCCGCTTGAGAACTTCTTTTCCGGCCGGCTTGATATCGGCTTTGCCCGAATCGAAGAGGATGCGCTCCACCATATTGACCGTCAGCTTTCCCTGGAGCTCGGAAATCGTGATCTCCCCCCGGGAAATCTCCTGTTCCATCTTCTCTACAAGTTCATCGTAGGTGCTTTTCAGGTGGGCCACGCGCGCTTCCCTGGCAATGCGCTCCTGTTCGATTTCCTGCCGCAGGGCACGGTTGGCCGTCTCCAGGCGATCTATCTCCTGGCGCATCTGGGCCAGGGCTTCTCCCGTTTCCTCATCCCTGGCCGTCAGCACGGACTCGATGCGCTCCAGGTCAGAGCGGGCCCGCACAAGATCCTGCTCCAGGCCATCGTTTCGCAGCCGAGCTTCATCGAATTGCTCCTCAATCTTTTCGTTGTAGGTCAGCAGGTCGCCGTTGATACGCAACAGCGACTGGTAGTCCGCTTCAAGCTCTTCGATGCTGGCTGCCAGGATAGCCGCCTGATCGGCCTTGCGCTGGTAATCCGCTTTGCTGACGCAGGCGGTGAGAGCCAGAGAAATAAGGGTCGCCAGGATAAATGCTTTGAGGGATCGCACGTTGTCCGTCCTTTTTTGTTTAGAGTCTGTACGCGGCAGACAAACGGCTGGGAAAGCCAGTCCGCAGCCGTGCCAATGCAGTGAGGTTTTTGTGAAACGCGGATAGCATAACACCTAAAGAAGCAAAGGTAAATTCCTCCTTTCGGGCCGGGCTTTTGTGTTGCGGCGGCTCTGGTGAACGTGCTATAAGAATATGGTTTTCAATACGTTACACGGGGGAAAGTATGTTTGAGATCGATCATATCATTCGCAATGCCCTGCAGGAGGACATCGGCCTCGGGGATGTCACCACGTTGGCCACCGTCGAGGCGCAAACGCAGAGTCGGGCCGAACTGGTCGCCAAGGAAGATTTTATCCTCAGCGGCATTGACGTGTGTGGCCGGGTTTTTTCCCTTCTCGATGCCGGTATCGCCTTTGAAAAACTTAAAGAGGACGGCCAGGCCGTTCGCCGTGGGGAAGTTCTCGCCTGGCTGCGGGGATCCGCTGCCGTGCTTCTGCAGGGTGAGCGGGTGGCGCTGAACCTTCTGCAGCGCATGAGCGGTATTGCTACCCAGACCTCCCTGTTCGTTAAGGCCGTGGCTGGGACCAAGGCGACCATTGTCGATACCCGTAAGACGACCCCTGGTTTGCGTGTTCTGGAAAAATATTCGGTGCGTATGGGCGGTGGCCGCAACCATCGGACCTCTCTTTATGACGGCGTTCTCATCAAGGAAAACCACGTGGCCGCGGCCGGAGGCATAGAAACGGCGGTTCGACGGGCGCGGGAGCGGGTGCCTCATACCCTCAGGATTGAAGTGGAAACCCGCAATCTGGATGAAGTGAAGGAGGCGCTGGCGGCTGGCGCCGATATCCTGCTCCTCGACAACATGTCGTTGAGCGAACTGCGCGAATCGGTCGCTCTTATTGCCGGTCGCGCGCTCTGTGAAGCCTCGGGCGGCGTCAATCTCGAAACAGTGCGGGATATTGCCGAAACCGGGGTGGATCTCATCTCCGTCGGGGCTCTTACCCACTCGAGCCGGGCGGTGGATATTTCCATGCTCTTCCAATAAGCGAATAAACGGAACAGGAAGACAATGAACACACCAGGAACCCGCGACGCCATCCTTCGTGTTTTTCGCCAAAGGAAGGGCCAGTTCGTCTCCGGCGAGGAAATAAGTCAGACCCTCGGTATTTCCCGCACGGCCGTCTGGAAGCATATCGGGTTGCTGAGGGAGCAGGGGTACGGTATCGAATCGGCCGCCTCGCGGGGATACCGTTTGACGCAGACGCCCGATACGCTCATTCCGGCGGAAATTCAGGCTAACCTGGAGACAAGCTGCATTGGACGGGAAGTTGTTCTCCTTGAAGAGACCGACTCCACTAACCGGGTTGCCCACGAATACGGCAAGGCCGGCGCCGAAGAAGGTCTGGTGATCATCGCCGACCAGCAGACGGCTGGCAAAGGGCGCCTGGGCCGACCCTGGGCCTCCCCCCAGGGGGTCAACCTCTACACCAGTATTCTTTTGCGCCCTTCGATCCTCCCGCGCTGGGCCACCCAGTTAACCTTTCTCTCTTCCGTGGCTGTCGCCCGGGCGATTGAAGACTTAAGCGGTCTTCACCCCCAGGTCAAGTGGCCCAATGACGTGCTGATTGACGGCAAAAAAGTGGCCGGCATTCTCAACGAAATCGACGCCGAGATGGAAGGAATCCACTATCTGGTGATGGGCATTGGTGTCAACCTCAACATGACGAAGGCCCAGTTCCCGGACGACCTGCGCTACCCGGCGACCTCCCTGGCTTTAGAGACCGGCAGGGATATCTCGCGCCTGGCTTTTGCCCGGGTTCTCTACCGGGAATTGGATGCTCTCTACAAAACCTATCTGCAAGAGGGCTTCAAGCCCATCGCGGCAGCCTGGAGCCGTTTTTTTGCCTGGCAGGGCAAAATGGTCGAGGTCGATTTTCAGGATCGCCGCCTGCAGGGAACCGTCACCGGGATTGACACGGATGGCGCCCTGCTGCTGCGGCTCGATTCCGGCGCCACCGAACGGGTGCTGGCTGGCGACGTTCGCCCTTTGTGACCCCTGGCGTTTTTGCCGGAACATAACTATCTCACGGAGATGCGCTTTATATGCTGCTGGTTATTGATGTAGGCAATTCCAATACAGTTCTGGGAATGTACCGGGAGGAAGAACTGGTTCGCAGCTGGCGGGTGACCACCGACAAGTCACGAACCGTGGATGAATACGCCATGATCATCCACGAACTGTTCCATCTCTCCGGCATCCATTTCACCGATATCAAGGATGTTATCGTTTCCTGCGTGGTACCGCCCATGCTCAATACGCTGGAAGGGCTGTGCCGGGATTACTTCAAACTCAAGCCCTACGTGGTCGGGCCGGGCATCAAGACGGGGATGCCCATTCAATACGAAAACCCCCGAGAGGTCGGCGCCGATCGCATCGTCAATGCCGTGGCCGCTTTTGAAAAGAAGCGACGCTGCCTGATTATCGTCGATTTCGGCACGGCGACCACCTTTGATTTCATTTCCGCCCGAGGCGAGTACCAGGGTGGCGCCATCGCCCCCGGGATGGGGATTTCGGCCGAAGCCCTCTTCGAGCGGGCCAGCAAGCTGCCGCGGGTGGAATTCTCTCGTCCGCCCCAGGTGATCGCCAAGAACACCGTCAACAGCATGCAGTCCGGCATTTTTTATGGCTATGCCGGCCTGGTGGACGGCATCGTGGAGCGTATGAAGCAGGAGTCGAACGAAGAACCGTACGTCATGGCTACGGGCGGCCTGGCCGAACAGATCGCCACCGCTTCCCAGACGATCGACGAAGTCGACCCCTTTCTCACTCTGGAAGGCCTGCGGATCATTTACGAACGCAACCGAGGGTGATTTTTGACGCTCCAAGCGGGCGTGCTACAATTTGGTAACCGGCTTTTTTGTCATGAGATGTTCAGCAGATGGAGGGGTAGTGTTCCGCGCTTAGTGCATCCGGACGCGAGGTCCCCCCGAGAGGGCAGGCTCCTTCTGCCCGGGTGGCCGACAAGGCCGCTCTGTTCGTTGTTTTCCTGCAAGAATCCTTTAAACCATCAACCTGTCATGGAATGAAAGGAGCGGCTATGGGAAAGTACGATACTGCAAAGCTGAGGAACCTGGGAATTGTAGCGCACGGAGGAGCGGGCAAGACCTCGTTGACCGAGGCCATCCTGTTTAACACCGGCATGACCGACCGGCTTGGCAAGGTGGATGACGGCACCTCCAACATGGATTTCGAGCCGGAAGAAATCAAACGGCACATCACCATCAGTTCCAGTCTGCATCACTGTGAGTGGAATGGCCACAGCCTGCATATCGTCGACACCCCTGGCTACACCAACTTTCTGCATGACACCCGCAACTGCATGCGCGTACTTGGCGGCGCGGTTCTTATCGTCTCCGCCATTTCAGGCGTCAAGGCCCAAACCCAAAAGATCTGGGAGTGGGCTGAGGAGTTTGAAGTACCCCGTATCGCCTTCGTCAACAAAATGGACAGGGAGCGTGCCGATTTTCTGCGGGCCGTGGATGACATGGAAAAAACCCTGTCAAGCCGCGCTGTCATTGTCACCATGCCCATGGGGGCTGAGGCTGATTTCAAGGGGACCATTGACCTGGTCCACATGAAGGCCCGTTTTTACGCATTTGACCAGAAAGGGACCTTCGAAGAGAAGGACGTCCCCGCGGAGTATCTGGAGGAGGCCAACCGGCTGCGGAGCCTGCTCGTGGAAGCGGTCGCCGATGCCGACGATGCACTCATGGAAAAATACCTGGAGGAAGAGACTCTTTCCATCGAGGATATTCTGCTTGGTCTGCGGGAGGGAACCCTGACCGGGGTCTTTACCCCGGTCTTTTGCGGCAGCGCCCTGGTCAATGTCGGTGTGCGGCAGCTTCTCGACTACATCGTGCGGTGCCTCCCCTCGCCGCTGGACAAGGGTATCCAGGTGGGGAAAAATCCAAAAACGGGTGATCTGGAAGAGCGCTCTCCCAGCGAGGAAGAGCCTTTTTCCGCCATGGTGTTCAAGACCATCAGCGACCCCTTTACGGGCAAGCTCACCCTTTTCAGGGTGTACTCGGGGACGCTGAACTCCGATTCGTCGGTGTACAACCCCAACCGGGAAACGACAGAACGCATCGGTCAGATCTTTGAGCTCGAGGGCAAAAAGCAGAAGGCGATCGACGTGGCCGCTGCGGGGGATATCGTCGCTGTTCCCAAACTCAAGGTCACTATGACGGGGGACACCCTCTGCGATGCCGGCAAACCCATCCTCTATGAAAGCCCTCTGCCGCTGACCCCCGTCATATCCTTCGCCATCGAGGCAAAGAGCAAAAACGATGAAGACAAGATCCATAATGCTTTGCAGCGACTGACCGAAGAAGACCCCACTCTGCGCATCCACCGGGATGAAGAGACCCATGAAATGATTCTCGAAGGCATGGGGCAGGTTCATCTTGAAGTGACGGTGGAAAAGATGAAACGCAAATACGGGGTGGAGGTCGAACTCAAGCAGCCCAAGGTGCCCTACCACGAGACGATCAAGGGCAAGGCTAAACTGCAGAGCAAGTACAAGAAACAGTCGGGCGGTCGGGGGCAGTACGCCGATGTCTGGCTGGAGATCGAGCCGCTGCCGCGCGGCGGCGGTTTCGAATTTGTCGACAAGGTTGTAGGCGGGGTCGTGCCCAGGCAGTATATCCCCGCCGTCGAAAAGGGCGCGCAGGAAGCCATGCAGCAAGGCACCCTGGGGGGCTTCCCGGTGGTAGACGTCAAAGTGACTCTGTTCGACGGTTCCCATCACTCGGTCGATTCCTCCGAAATGGCCTTTAAAATCGCTGGCTCCATGGGCTTCAAAAAAGGAATGGAGCAGGCCAGCCCGGTTCTGCTGGAACCGATCATGCACATGGAAATTACCGTTCCCGATGATTGTATCGGGGACATCATTGGGGATATGAACTCGCGTCGCGGCAAGGTGCTCGGGGTCGAACCCAAAGCGAACAGCCAGGTCATTGCCGTGCAGGTGCCCATGGCCGAGGTCCTTAAGTATGCCCCGGAGCTTCGTTCCATGACGTCGGACCGGGGACTGTTCACCATGAGTTTTTCGCACTACGAAGAGGTGCCCACCCATTTGACGGCAAAAATTCTTGCGGATGTGAAAAAAGCCGAATAACGGCTCCATCAACTATGTAAAGGAGAGCAATATTCCCATGACAGACAAGAACGACTTCGATTTTGAAGAAGAATCCGAAGAGGCAGGGCCGGACATGGATGAGGGGGGCTTCGATTTTGACGAACCCCTGCCGGACGAAGGTGTCGAGGTGGCCGGCAAGAAGAAAAGCTCCGCACCGATGCTTCTGCTGGTCCTGCTGCTGGTAGCGGTAGGGGCGGGAGCTTATTATTATTTCTTTATGCTGCCGCCTGTGGCGCCGCCTGTAACGGCCAAGGTTGCCAAGAAGCAACCGATCGCGGTGCCTGCCCGACCGGCGGAATCCAAGGCCAAGCCAAGCAAGGCTGCAGCGGAGAAAGCAAAAGAGCCCACGGCTCAGCAGACGGCAGATGCATCGAAGAAGGCCACTGTGGATGCAGATCAGGCGCCTGCTGATGCCAAAACGGCTCAGCCTTCCTCCGATACTCAGGCGCCCGCCTCCAAGGTGGCTCCTTCCAAGCAGCCGACCGCCGAGGCCCAGGTGACAGCCGCCAAACCAGCTGAACAAACCAAGGAGGTGACTACCGCGCCGGCGGTGAAAGCCGCAGCCCCGGCCGCCAAGACTGCCGAAGTGGCACCGGCGGCGAGCGAGAAAACATCGGCCGACTCTGCTGCGGTTGCCTCCGTAACAGCCCCGGCCGCCTCCGACGCTCGTTATACCATTCAGGCGGGAGCCTATACCCGCAACGCCAGTCTGGAGAGAGCCAAGAAGATGGTGCAGGACTTGGGGTACGAACCTCAGGTCAAGGCGGTCCAGCGCCAGGTGGATATGATCCGTCTTCGCCTCGGGGCCTTTTATCCTGATGAGGGGCGTCAGAAATTGCAGGAGATTCTTCCTCTCGCTCCCGATGCCTTTGCCGTCCAGAAGGGGGAGTTGATGGTGATTTACGCGGCTTCCTTTCAGGACAAGAAGCGCGCTGATCGTTTCGCCGCTTCTTTGAAAGAAAAAGGTCTTCACGTCGATGAAGAGCGCAGTCCTGTCGATCTGAAAATGATGCTGATCAGCTTCGGCCAATTTTCGGATAAGGCCAAAGCACAGGAAGCCGCCGCGGCAGCGCAAAAGGTCGGCCTTGAAACCATGATTACCGCCCTTGCCAACTAGGGGAGCGATTTTGGGATTTTTCGCGATCGATGACTGATAACAAACAATCGGTGCGTCTCAAGGTTTCACCTGAGGTGGCCCGTCTTGTTCAAAACGGAGTTCCCCGGAGCGAGCAGGTGCAAGCTGCCCGGGGAGCTCTGAATCTTGGTGCCCGGGACGAAGGCGATCTCCTCTTTTTTCTGGCGTTCAGCCAGGATGGGGAACTCCGCGAGACCGCCAAGTCTACTTTGCGAACTCTTTCCGCTTCCAGGCTGATAACGTTGCTTGAGGTTCCCGACCGTCATCCCCGTTTTCTTGACCTCATCGCCCGTCTTCGCCTGGGCGAGGAAGAGGTCATGGCCGTGCTGCTTGATTGCCGCAATCTGCTGCCCTCGACCTTGCTGCACATGGCCCGGCATGGCAGTCCCCGCCTCCTTTCTCTGCTGGCCCACCGTCAGGATCTCCTGGCGACGGCGCCCGAGGTTCTTGAGGCGCTGCAGGCCAACCCCCGGGCGACAGCCGTTCTCGAAGGGGGGGCGGAGATTCACGGTGAAGACCCCCCTTCCGAAGGTGTCCGCGAGGGCGAAGCGGCTGCCGAAGAGAATGCCGAGGAAGAGGGCTCCCTGTCCAAATATCAGAAAGCCCTGGAAATGGGCGTCTCCGAGAAAATCAAGATGGCTCTTACCGGGGACAAGGAGTGGCGCGGGATTTTTATCAAGGATGCCAACAAGCTGGTCTCCGCGGCTGTTCTGAAAAATCCTCGCATCACCGATGGTGAGGTGCTGGCCATCGCCAAAAACAAAAGTTCCAGTGACGAGCTTATCCGGCTCATTACCCTGAACCGGGAGTGGGTCAAACTCTATGAAATTAAAAAAGCGCTGGTAGAGCATCCACGCACCCCGTTGCCGACGGCGCTCCGCTACATGAATGTCCTGACGGAGAAGGATATCAAGAACCTGGCTGGCAGCCGAGGGGTCTCCGCAGTTATCGTTAACAACGCGAGGCGAATGCTCATCGCCAAAGACCAAAAGAAATAGGACTGCCCATGGCCCTTTTTAACCAATCCAAGCGGGAAATAAACGCCAAAGTTGTCTATTACGGACCGGCCTTGTGCGGCAAGACCACCAACATTAAATACATTCACGACAAGTTGAAGCCGGAGAACCGCGGCAAGCTTCTCAGCCTGGCAACCCAGAAGGACAGAACTCTTTTCTTCGACTTTCTGCCCGTTGAGTTGGGCGAGATCAAAGGGCTCAAGACCCGGTTTCATCTCTATACCGTACCCGGGCAGGTCTATTACAACGGCACGCGCAAGATGGTCCTCAAGGGGGTGGATGGTCTGGTCTTTGTCGCCGACTCCCAGCCGGAGATGATGAAGGCCAACCTTGAAAGCCTGCAGAATCTGCGGGACAACATGGCCGAATATGGCCGGCGCCTGGAGGATATTCCCTATATCATTCAGTACAACAAGCGCGATCTGCCTGATGCCCTGCCGGTCGAAGAGATGGACCGCCTGCTTAACCGGGACAAGGTGCCGTCTTTTACTGCCAGCGCTTTGAATGGGCGTGGTGTGCTGCAGACGATGACCACCATCTCCAAGATGGTTCTTCACCGTCTGCGAAACGTCCATAGGCCTCCGGGCGAAGATCGATCCGAAGAGCGCAGCATGGGAGCGTCTTACCGCGCTCTCCGCAAAGACTCCGACAGGCTTGTGGCGGCACCTGCGGCATCCCCGCAATCCGGAGTAGCCCAGCCGAGAGTGGACTTACCTTCAGCTGTCACCGTCGTCGGGCTGGGCCGCGCCCGGGGGGGCGGTAACCGGATTACTCTCCCTGTCACGGTGAAATACAACGAACAGGTCAAGGAAATCCTTATGGAGATAAGGGTCGATATTGAAGATGGTGCCCTGAGCGCCCGTGTTGATAAGTTCGATCCGGGTGATCGTAGCTGATGCCCATAAAACACGCGTTTTTCCGTAGCCGCCTGGCCCACCGGTCAGGCTTTTTGCTACCGTTTTCAAGCCTTATGGCTTGGCGCTGCTTTTGACAGGTTCTGTCAGAAGAAAAATGGGGAGGTTTAGCCAGTATGAAGACGGGGTTTTCTCCGGATATTTTTGAACAGATTGTCGCCCACATGGTTGAGGGGGTCATTTTTCTCGACGGCGAAGATACTATTCGTGTTTGTAACCCGGCGGCTGAGCGTATCCGAGGAGTGCGTGCCGACCGCATCATCGGCAAATCGATCCTCTCTATTCATCCCGCCAATATGCATCATCGCATTCGTGAGCTGATTGCCAATCTGAAAAGTGGCCGTTACGCCGCGGTCAATCGCAGTATTCAGGTTAAAAACCGGTTTTTTGATAATTCTTATTCGGGCATTCGGAACCCTGAGGGCCAGTACATCGGCACCCTGCTGATCAGCCGTGATATCACGGAGAGCAAGCTGCTGGCGGAACAGAATCATCAACTCAGGCATTCGCTGCTCGATACCGGCAACGACGGCCCGCTGGTGGCGCAGAGCCGAGGCATGCAACATGTTGTAG
This sequence comes from Desulfuromonas sp. KJ2020, assembly GCF_024197615.1. NCBI lineage: Bacteria > Pseudomonadati > Thermodesulfobacteriota > Desulfuromonadia > Desulfuromonadales > Desulfuromonadaceae > Desulfuromonas > Desulfuromonas sp. KJ2020. The sequence continues at coordinate 43,642 of NZ_JAKUKE010000002.1, read as the reverse complement.
AGATGGTGCAGGCCGTTGCCGGTATCGACTCGACGGTTCTGATCGTGGGCGAAAGCGGGACGGGCAAGGAGCGCATCGTCGATTTGCTTCATCGCCTCAGCCCCCGTCTTCAGCGGCCGCTGATTCGGGTCAATTGTGCGGCTTTGCCGGAAAACCTGATTGAATCGGAACTTTTCGGCCACCAGCGTGGCGCCTTCACCGGCGCCGTGGACCACGCCAAGGGTAAATTCGTCCAGGCGGACGGTGGGACCCTGTTTCTGGATGAAATTGGCGAGCTGCCGTTGACCGCGCAGGCCAAAATGCTCAGGGCGATTCAGTCCCGGGCGGTGCAGCCGTTGGGAAGCGACCGGGAAATTCAGGTGAATGTGCGCATCGTGGCGGCGACCAATCGTAATCTGGCGCAGGAGGTTCAGGAGGGCCGTTTTCGCGAGGATCTCTATTACCGGCTTAACGTCATCACCATGGAAGTGCCGCCCTTGCGGGATCGCTATGAAGATATTCTGCCCCTGACGGAAATCTTCGTGCAGCAGCTGGCTCGTCAGATGGGTAAACCGGTTCCGATCGTATCCGCCGAACTGCGTACTTTCCTCGCCGGCCATCCGCTTCCCGGTAACGTTCGACAGCTCAAGCACGCCCTTGAACGGGCTGTGGCCTTGAATCGCACGGGCACATTAACCGTGGCGGACCTGCCCCCCGACCTGCAGTCGGCAGGGCGCATCGATTGCAATACCCTTTTAGCGGGTGACCAAGCCCTGAAAGAAGCCCTGGGGAATTTCGAGAGGGCTTATATTGTGCGGGCCCTTGAAACCCATCAGGGCCGCAAGACGGCGACGGCTGAAAGTCTTGGAATCTCACGAAAAGGCCTGTGGGAAAAAATGCAGCGGTACGGAATCCTGGAGGCGTCACCTTGAGGTAACGTGATTTAAATAGGATGTTACTATGTCGTAACATTCCGAGAGGGTTGTAGTGGAAGGGGGAACGCCTTGAATGGCGTTCCCCCTTGTTGTTTCCATTCTTTGCGCCTTTCATTGCGGATTGGCACAAATCTGGTAAAAGTGAGTGAGAAACAGCCAATGGTCGTCTCGCACCAGCGGGCTTAAGGAAGGGGGTGAGCAAGAATGGCAAAAAAGAACATGATGATTTTACTGGTTGTATTGGTCGTCGCGGCAGGGATCGGTCTCTTTGTGCTGTTCGGCCCCCCTCGGGTCCTGGCCAAGAGTGGGGAACCTGATTTCTGCGCCAGTTGCCATGTGATGGAAGCCGAATATGTGGCCTGGTCTTATACCGGAGCACACCGGACGCTCAAGTGTGTGGATTGTCACCTGCCCAATCAGAACAAATTTGCGCATTATGTCTGGAAGTCGATTGATGGGCTCAAGGACGCCTGGTTCTTTTACAGCGGACGCGTATCCGAGCGTATTGAATTGACCGAACACGGTGGTGAGGTCTTGCAGGCCAATTGTATCCGCTGCCACAGCGGCACCGTTTCGATGATTTCGACCCAGGCCGAATGCTGGAGCTGCCACCGCGGAACCCAGCATCGTCTCAGTGGAACAATTGAAACGCTTTGATAGGTGGATTGTTCGCGTCATAGCCACTTTATAAAAACCAATAGAGGAGATTTCAGGAGGCGTTATGAAAGAGGAATTTAAACGAATCGGCAAAGTGCTGCTGACGATGTCCGCAGCGGTATTGCTGCTGGCCGGCTGCCAGCCGGAAAAAGCGGAAATGGTGCGCCCGGTAGAGATCCCGGCCGGCGAGATTGACCCGGAAGTCTGGGGTAAGGCCTATCCCGTTCATTATGACCTGTGGAAAAAAACCGAAGAACCTTTGCCCGCCGGCAAGAGTAAATATCGTCCCGGCTTTGATGCCGATCGGGTGACCTATGACAAGCTCTCGGCCTATCCTTACCTGGCCCTGCTGTTTAATGGTTGGGGCTTCGGCGTTGAATATAATGAACCACGCGGCCATGCCTACATGGTCCGCGATCAGTTGGAAATCGATTCCTCCCGTATCGGTGCTGGCGGCGTCTGCCTCACCTGTAAGACCCCCTACGCGCCCAAACTCGAAAAAGAAATGGGCGTCAACTACTACAAAAACCCCTTTATGGATGTTCTGCACGAGATTCCTGAAAAGCACCATGAATTGGGTGTGGCCTGTATCGACTGTCACGACCCCAAGGATATGTCCCTGAACCTTTCTCGCGAATTTACCCTGGGCAAAGGTCTCGATGCCCTCGGAACCGAGGAAGGCAAATTGAGCCATCAGCAGATGCGCACCCTGGTCTGCGCTCAGTGCCACGTGACCTACAATATCGTTAAGGACGAAAACAAGAAATCCGTCGGTATCTATTTCCCCTGGCAGGAAAGCCAGTTGGGCAAGATCACCATCGAAAATATTATTGCCCAGTTCCGCAAAGATCCGACAATCCGGGAGTGGAAACAGTCCGTAACGGGCTTCGCGCTTCCCTTTATCCGTCACCCTGAATTTGAGCTTTTCTCCAACGACAGCGTGCACTGGATGGCTGGCGCCTCCTGTACGGACTGCCACATGCCTTATACCAAGGTGGGTTCGGCCAAAGTCTCTGACCACCGGGTTGCCAGCCCCCTCAAGGCCGACTTGAAGGCCTGCCAGCAGTGCCATGCCGAGGGCGCCGACTGGCTGCGCCAGCGCGTCTATGCCATCCAGGATCGCACCGTTTCCATGCAGATCCGTGCCGGTTACGCTACGGCCACCGTCGCCAAGCTTTTTGAGCTGACCCATCAGGCCCAGGCCGACGGCAAGAAGATCGATCAGGACCTGTATGACCAAGCCAAGGAACATTACATTGATGCCTTTTTCCGCAACCTCTTCATCGGGGCGGAGAACTCCATGGGCTTCCATAATCCGCCCGAAGCAGCCCGCGTGCTGAGTGACGCTGTGGCCTTTGCCGGCAAAGCCGAGGGACTGCTGAGACAGGCCCTGGCTCAGGCCGGGGTGAGCCTGCCCGCCAATATCGATCTGGAACTGGAGAAATATCTCCATGATCGCGGCAAGAACAAGGTGCCTTTCCGGCCCGAACAGGTGGTGGAAGATCCCTTTGGGAACCAGGAAAAACTGACGGGCAAACAAATCTGATTTACCCCTTAAAGGGTGGGACTACAGGGTCCCACCCTTTTTCTATCTACTTGAATTAACGGTTTTTCATCGGGGTTTCTCGTACGATTGTATACACATGGATCTGTGGATAGCGCTGTGGAAAACGACAAAAAATTCCGCTAACCCGTTGATGGGCAGAGAGGATTAGCATTCTGCCTAGAAAAAAAACAGGCTGTGCTGCGTGTTTCAGCGCCTCAAAACATCGAAAAAACAGAATATTAAGATAACTGCAATTGCCCATTGTCCGCGCCCTTCATCCCTTCCCTGCAGTCTTCTGTGGAACTTTTTTGGTTTGACGAAACCCTACAGGCTGTGGTATCAAAAATCGTTTTAAAAACGTATAGTTATCTGCGTCAAACTAAAGTTTGGCCGGACCGAATACCTTTTTGACGAAAATGAAGGGGAGGGTTTTATCCATGAATGACTTGCTGCACTTTACCGTTGGGGACTTGCTTGACGACACGACCCGGCGTTTTCCCGAGAACGACGCCCTTGTTTATCCTGACCGGGGGCTGCGCCTCTCCTACCAGGAGTTCAATGCACTGTGCAACAGGGTGGCCAAGGGGTTGTATCAGCTGGGCATCCGCAAGGGTGACCATGTTTCGATCTGGGCCACCAACGTTCCCGAGTGGGTGATCCTGCAGTTCGCGACCGCCAAAATTGGCGCCGTTCTGGTCACCGTGAACACGAGCTACAAGTCGGCAGAGCTTGAATACGTCCTCAACCAGTCCGATTCCACCACCCTGTTTCTGGTCCAGGGTTTCAAAGACACCGATTACGTGGAGACCACCTACCGGGTTGTTCCCGAGCTGAAGGAGACCGCACCCGGCTCCTTGCAGACCGAAAAGCTGCCGAACCTCAAGAACGTCATCTTTATCGGCGAGGCGCCCCCCGCCGGCATGATGAATTTCCGTGATCTGGAAAAGCTGGGGGAGGGCATGAGCGATGCTGACCTGACCGCCGTTGGCGCGACCCTGGATGAGCACGACGTCATCAATATGCAGTACACCTCCGGCACCACCGGCTTTCCCAAGGGGGTCATGCTGACCCATCACAACCTGGTCAATAACGGTTTCTATATCGGTGAGTGCATGAAGTTCACGGAGAAGGACCGTCTATGTGTGCCGGTGCCCTTCTTCCACTGTTTCGGCTGCGTGTTGGCGGTGCTGGCCAGTGTGACTCATGGCGCGACCATGGTGCCGGTGGAATCCTTCAATCCCGAAGCGGTCCTCAAGGCCATTGAGGCAGAAAAGTGCACGGCCGTCCATGGGGTGCCGACCATGTTTATCGCCGAACTGGATCATCCGGCTTTTCATAAGTATGACCTATCCACCCTGCGCACGGGCATCATGGCCGGCTCTCCCTGTCCCATTGAGGTGATGAAGCGGGTCATGCGCGACATGCACGCCAGCGAAATTACCATTACCTACGGACAGACGGAGTCTTCGCCCGGCATCACCATGACCCGGACGGATGATCCCATTGAACTGCGGGTGGCCACGGTCGGTCGGGCGATGCCCAATGTCGAGGTCAAGATTGCCGATATTGAAACAGGAGAGAGCCTGCCACCCGGGAAACAGGGCGAGCTTTGCACCCGCGGCTACCATGTCATGAAGGGCTACTACAAAATGCCCGAAGAGACGGCCAAAGCCATCGATGCGGAGGGCTGGCTGCATACGGGAGATCTGGCCGTTATGGACGAAAACGGCTACTGCAAAATTACCGGCCGTATCAAGCAGATGATTATTCGCGGCGGTGAAAATATCTATCCGCGGGAAATTGAAGAATTCCTTTATTCCCATCCCAAAATTGCCGATGTCCAGGTCTACGGGGTTCCTGACCGCAAATATGGCGAGCAGGTCATGGCCGCCATCAAGCTCAAAGAGGGGGCCAAATGCACGGAGGAGGAAATCAAGGATTTCTGCCGGGGTCGTATCGCCAATTACAAAATTCCCGTCTATATCAAGTTTGTGGACGAATACCCCATGACGGCCAGCGGCAAGATTCAGAAGTTCAAGCTGCGTGAAATGGCCATCAAGGAATTGCACCTGGAGGATGCCGCCGCCGTGGAAACGGCCTGATCGACCTCATCGTCCATTGATTTGTTACCGGGGGCAGGGCGTTGGGACAACGGAGGTCTCTAAGCTGTGCCCCTTTTTTTCAGGAGGACATCCATGCGTATCACTCCCGCTACTGAACTGACACGCCGCATACAGGCATTGCAGGCTCTCATGCAGGCCGAAGGCCTGGACGGGATGCTTATGATGCAGAACGCGGACCTTTTTTATTTCACCGGCTCCATTCAGCAAGGCCTTCTCTACGTCCCCGTCTCGGGTGAAGGTCTTTATCTGGTGCGCAAGGACTACACCCGGGCCCGCATGGAGTGCGGCCTCAAAGAAGTTCATCCCCTCAAAAGTCCGAAAGACCTGCCGGGCAGGCTCAGCGATTTCGGCTATCCTCTGCCCCAAAAGGTGGGGATGGAACTCGACGTGCTGCCGGTGGTCCATTTTCAGCGGATGCAGAAGATTCTGGGGGATTGTGCCGTGGTGGACGGTACACCGCTGATCCGCGCCGTTCGCGCCGTCAAATCGAAATACGAGATTGAGATCATGAAAGATGCGGCCCTGATGGTGGACAAGGTCTACCAGCGGGCTAAAGAGGTGATCCGGGTGGGGATGACCGATCTCGAGCTGGCGGCTGAGCTGGAATTTACCGCGCGCAAGCTGGGACACCAGGGCATCACCCGCATGCGGGGCTTCAACTCTGAACTTTTTTTCGGGCATATTTTTTCGGGGGCCGACAGCGCGGCGCCGGCCTATCTTGACGCGCCACTGGGCGGTCTCGGCGTCAACCCGTCCATCGGCCAGGGGGCCAGCTACAAGCGGATCGAGCGCCATGAACCGATCACGGTGGATTTCGCCGGCGCCTTTGACGGTTATCTGGTCGACCAAACCCGCATGCTGTGCATCGGTGGGCTGCCCGACGAGCTGATGAAGGCCTACGACGACATGATGGCCATTCAGAATCGCCTCAAGCAGATTGCTCGCCCGGGAGCCGTCTGGGGGGAAATCTACGACGAGTGCTACGCGCTCGCCTGTGAGATGGGGTACAAGGATCATTTTATGGGCTCCTCGGGAGCCCAGGTCTCCTTCATTGGTCACGGCATCGGCGTCGAAGTGGATGAATACCCCTTTATCGCTCGGGGCTTCAAGGAGCAAAAGCTGGAAGAGTTCATGACTTTCGCTTTTGAACCCAAAGCCGTTTTTCCGGGACTTGGCGCCGTGGGGATTGAGAACACCTTCTGGGTCGGCGCCGACGGACTCAAGCATCTGACCTTTTCCGACGAAAGCCTCGTCATTCTCTAGGCGCAACACATAGTAGAAACGCAAAAAGCCCCTGCCGATGGACAGGGGCTTTTTGCGTTGAAGGACTGCTTCTTAAAAGTCGATGCTGAGTTGGGCGGCGACCCGGGTTTCCTTGGGCACGTCCTCGCCGTCAAACTCTTCCGTTTCCCCGGCAAAGGCCCCGGCGATATCCAGGCGGGCAGCCCACAGGTTGAGGCCGAGGCCGGCAGTGTAGACAATACCGATATCGCTCTCAGCCAGATTCTTGTAGACCCCGGCGCGCAGGGCCAGCACCCGGAAGGCGTCCCATTCGAGGCCGGCAGAGATATTCTGGGTCTTATACCCGGTAAGGGTGGTTTCATTTTCGGTCAGATCGAGATCGACTTCCAGGGTCAGCGTCTCGAAGGGGATAAAGGCCACGCCGGCAGCCACCTGAGGGTCAAGTTTCACATCGGCAAAGTGGCTGGTTTCTAACGTGTAGGGGTTGACGACCGTCAGGCCGTCAAATTTGGGGGAGTTGAGGTTGCGTCCCACCAGACCCAGGTTGAAGTAGCGGTAACGGCCCATAATGCCGACATCGATGCCGAAGGTGTTGCTCTCCTGATAGTTCTCGTCTGTTTCCGCTAGGATATCACCGGAATCGTTGTCGAAGACCAGCACCTGGGTGCCGTAGACCCGGCCCTTCATGAACTTGAGGTTGCCGCCGATGGACCAGTGGTCGTTGAGGGCGTAGCCGTAGCTCAGGGGCACTTCCATAACGCCGAAACCCTGCAGGCGTACGGTGGTGGTGTTGTCCTCGAGGGTGCCGCCGGTGAGTGAGGAGGTGGAGGCGACGGTTTCCAGGGTGTCGACCAGATCCTGAGCCTGGGTCGAACTGAGGCTTTCCTGGCGAATAAGGTAGTCCAGTTGCTGGATAGCGGATGCGTCCAACCCGGCAGAAGACAGCTGGGAAATCTGGTCTGCGGTAAAGAAGGCAACCTGGCCATCATTGCCAGTAATGGTCACGCTGTTGATGTCAGCGGAGAGGTTGGCACCGTTAAGGGACAGCCCCAGATTGGTCTGATCCACGTCCAGGGCCTGACCGGAAGCCTGGGCGTAGGTACGCACGCCCATGCCGAAACTTCCGACTCTTACGCCAAGGCCCCCAGTGACATCGGCGGTAATGGCGTTGCCGGGCTGGTCGAGGCCAGAGAGGCTGCTGAGCAGATTGATGAGGTCGACCAGGTCCGATTCGCTCTGAATGCCGCTGGCGCTGAGCAGGTCATAATCGATGTCGGCGAGGGTATCAAGATAACTGCCGAACTCGTTGTGCAGGCGGTAGCCGGCGGCGGCGCCGATGTCCATGCCCCAGTCCTTACGGCCCAGGTCGTTGTTGTCGCTGGTAATGCGGTCCCCGTTGCCGTCCCGCTTGCCGAAAAAGCCGAAGGCGGCGGGATTGTAGTACTGGGCGGTAGTGTCGTTGACCGAGGCGACGTTGGCGCCGGCCATGCCCATGGCACGTGGGCCCACAAAAAAGCTGTCCATGGCCACCGCGCTGGAAGCGGTCAGGGCAATCAGGGCCACAACCAGAATGAGGGGTGAAAACAATTTGTTGATTCCTTTGGCAGGCTGCATTGCGTTCTCCTTGGAGGTAAGTGTCTCCCTTTGGGGTCGAAGAAAAGATTCTGACTTTATTGCACTAAACGTGCCTGCGTGATTGAACGGCAGATGTCGTGGCTAATCGCCTGCTAAGGGATGGGGAATGACGGATTTCTGACAGGAAGGCGCGAAGGTCCGGTCGGTTTTTCGACAGCGACTGGCGCAAAGCGGGTAATAGAGATTTAGTCCTGGTAAGCCTTCATGAGACGGCTTCTCAACTCGTGAAGCTGGGGGCTGATGGAGACCTTGTAGCGATGAGGGTTGAACAGCCGCAGAGAGCCTTCCGGCAGGCGACGGAGTTGGTCGGCGCAGCGGTCGGAGAGTCGTTCCAGGGATTCTGGGCTGTGACAAATCTGCCCTGCGTCCATGACGGTCTGGCGCAGACTCTCCAGGGCAATGTTCTCCGCGATTGTTTTGTGTCGGGCCGGGTTCGTGGGGTCATAGACTTCTTGCCCCGGTTTTAAGCATTCTTCTTCACGGGAAATGATGTCCATGACAAAGTTGCCCTGCGCGTCCACTGCGCGCCACAGGTGCTTGCGGTCTGGCAGAGTCGCCTTGGCGATATCGCTGGTGATCTTGAGCTTGGGCTGGTCTGCCAGGCGCACCAGCTTGTAAACGCCGCCGAGAGCGCCGCCCCCTTCGCCGGCACAGGTGGCCAGCTTGGTGCCGACGCCATAGATGTCGATTTTGCCTCCCTCGTCGCGAATGGAGCGGATGAGGTATTCGTCCAATTCGTTGGAGGCGACGACCTGCAATTCGGGAAAGCCTGCCTCGTCAAACATGCGGCGGGCCGCCTTGCTCAAGTAGGCCAGGTCTCCCGAGTCGAGGCGGACCCCGAGCATCTGGTGCCCCTTTTCGCGCAGTTCTTTGGCGACGATGAGGGCATTGGGCAGGCCGCTTTTCAGGGTGTCGTAAGTATCGACCAGCAGGACGCAACTGTCGGGAAAACACGCAGCATAGGCTCTGAACGCGCTCAGTTCATCCGGAAAGGCCATTACCCAGCTATGGGCATGTGTCCCCTTGACAGGGATGCCGAAAAGCTGGCCGGCCTGGACATTGCTGGTACTGTGAACGCCGCCGATGTAGGCGGCGCGGGCGGCGCTAAGCCCGCCGTCCGGCCCTTGGGCGCGGCGCAGGCCAAATTCAAGGACGACGCCGTCCTGGGCGGCCACGCTGATGCGAGCGGCTTTGGTGGCGACCAGGGTCTGGAAGTTGATAATGTTGAGCAGGGCGGTTTCGACGAACTGGGCTTCGGCCAGGCGTCCTTCTACCGTCAGCAGTGGTTCGTTGGGAAAGACCACCGTGCCTTCGGGCGGCGCTATGACGTTGCCGCGAAATCGGAAATTTTTGAGAAAATCCAGAAAGGCTGGCTTGAAGATATGGAGATTGCGCAGGTAGGCGAGTTCGTCTTCCTGGAAACGAAGGTTGGTCAGATAATCGAGGGCCGGCTCAAGACCGGCAAAGACGGCGTAGCTCCCCTTAAAAGGGGCTTCCCGGAAAAAGAGGTCAAAAGTGGCCGGGGTGTCGTGCATACCTTCATCAAAATAACCGGCCAGCATGGTCAATTCATAGAGGTCAGTAAGCAAAGCCGGATAGCGCATGGATCCTCCGCATCAAAAAAAGGTCGCTTCCATTATAACAGATGGAGCTTATCCGGCTGGCAGGCAGGCGTCAATCCCGGTTAAGCCCTCCAGCGCTCCCACCGGCAGCGAGAGGTGCGGTGAACCGATATGCGCTTCGCGCGGATTGATGCGAATGACGCGTACTCCCGGGCGTTGGCCGAGGCGTTCACTGAGGTGGCGGATGGTCGGTATCGCGGAACCGGCGCCCAGTTCGATCACCACCAGCCGCCGCTGTCTGTTGCGGCCCAGAAACATGTCGAAGCGCTCTTCCTGGGCATGGCTGCGGTTGGCGAGCCAGGAATAATCTCCGAACATGAGAATGTTGGGACGGGCCACGCTGCCACAGTGCGGACACAGAGGGATGTGCTCCGCCCGCATGGTGGTCAATTCCACCAGAATCGTTTCGCCGTTTGGCCAGATCGCCATGGAGCAGGGCTTGAGGCATTGCAGGTGATGGATGGAACCGTGCACTTCCAGGATGTGATCCTCGGGAAAACCCGCCTTTTGAAACTGACCGTCGACATTGGAGGTGACCACGAAGGATTCTCCCGCAAGACGTTCCTGCCAGCGTTGTAACAGGTGAAAGCCGTGATGAGGGACGGTCTCCCGGTAGAGATTGGTGCGATGGCCGTAAAAACCCCAGCCAAAGCCGGGATCCTGTTCGAAATGCTCGGGATTGGCGGCGCCGATAAAATTGATCCCCAGTCGGGCGTACATGGGGTAGGCTTTCCAGAAGCCGTGATCGCCGCGAAAATCGGGCAGCCCAGAGTCGACGCCCATACCGGCGCCGGCCGTGATGACAAGAGCCTCAGCCTCCCTCAAGACTGAGGCCGCTTCACGATAGGTGGAGGACATATCCATACAGGAGTCCTTTCTGGCTGGTGTCTCAGTTTAGGCGATGCTCACCTCGACGGGACGGGCCTGCAGTAAGGAGAGCAGCCAGTGTGGCTCCATCTCCACGAGAAAGCCGCGCTTGCCGCCGTTGAGATAGATTTTCGGCAAATCCAGGATAGTTCTTTCGACGTAGACCGGCATGGCTCTGCGGGTGCCAAAGGGCGAGGTGCCACCGACGAGATAACCGCTGTGACGGTTGGCGGTGTCGGGCGGACAGGGGGAGATGGTCTTGACGCCGATAAGGCGGGCCAGTTCCTTGGTGGAGACCTGACGGTCGCCGTGCATGAGGACAACAAGGGGCGAGCCCTTTTCATCCTCCATGATCAGGGTTTTGATAACCTGATGCTCCGGCACCCCCAGTTCCCGGGAGGAGGCCGCCGTGCCGCCTTTTTCCTCATAGGCGTAGAGATGCCCATTAAATGGCACCTTGTGCTGGCGCAGCAGACGGATGGCGGGGGTGACAGGGAGTTTGTCTTTAGCCAAGAAGACCTCCGTCCCTTAGTTGCGAAGGATGGAAACAGCCAGCAGAGCCAGGCTGATCACGATGGCAGCGGCGCTGGCCAGGGCCAGGCCATTGAAAAGGGGTGCCAGGGTTCTTCGGGCTCGTATCCCCACCGGCAGGAAAAGACCGATGAGGGCGCCGCCGGCGGCGCCGCCCAGGTGACCGGCGTTGTCCGCGCCGACCATCAGGCCGAAAATGAAAGCGAACACCGCCCAGCGAAACATGAAGTTTCGAATATGGATGCCCTGCGGCCCGCCCATGCGGTGGTAGTAGACCACGGCGAAGCCGATGAGTCCGAAGAGGGAGCCGGAGGCACCGACCACCGGCACCATGGGGTGCCAGTAATAGCCGGCCAGAGTAGCCGTCAGCGCGGTGACGGTGTAAAGAGTCAGCGTACGTCCCAGGCCGATTTCAGCCTCGATCAGGCCGCCGATCTGGTAGAGCACCACCATGTTGAACGCCAGATGAATGAGGCCGCCATGGGTAAAAGCGTAGGTCAGACAGCGCCACCATTGCCCGTCGTTGATTACCAGCGGCCAGAACTGCCCTCCCCAGTGCACCAGCAGTTGGGTGGAGGGTGAAAGGATGGCGCGCATCCCCTGCCCGAGCAGAGTGCCATGCACCGCCATGAGGCTGAACAGGATGAGGTTGACGGCGATCAAGACCTTGGTCAGGGAAACGAATTCAGAGGCAGGAATCTGACCCTGAGCGACCCCTTTGAGTTGGCGCTCCCAGCGCATCATCCGCCATTGCCAGCGTGTTCCGTTCATGCCCAAGCGGTCAAAAAATCGTTTCCAGTCCAAATGAAGACTCCTTGTCGAGGAATTGTTCAGGGGACTACTATCGCAAAAATCCGGCGCGGGGGCAATCTTCCTTCAACTATTCTCGGGTTTTTGCTGGCCTTTTATCCCATGAATTTTATAATGACCCTGTTCTGTTACTGAATCACCCAAGGTGGATAGTCCGGTGATTGCATCGGTTATCCCGGAATAGAAGTGAGAAGGCTCATGAATACTTTTACCAAGGATTTTCAGGTTCGGTCCTATGAAGTCGACCTGACCGGGCGCATGCGCGCGCAGACCCTGCTCAATTATCTGCAGGATACGGCCGGTGATCATGCCAGCCTGCTGGGGCTGTCCGTCACCAGCCTGTTTCGCCTGGGCTTGACCTGGGTGCTCAGCCGCTATCATGTCCACATTGTCGATTATCCGCCCGTGGGAGAAAACATCCGGGTCGAGACCTGGCCGTCGGGACGACATGGCCGCTTTGCCCTCAGGGACTTTCTGGTAACCGATTCGAAAGGGCAGCCGGTGGCAATGGCCACAAGCTCGTGGATGGTCGTCAGTCTGAAAACGGGGAGAACGGTGCGTCTGGAAGAGGCCATCCCCGGTTATCCGGTGCTTGAACGCCGGGCCGTCGAGGATGAGTTCCTCTCGTTGCCGCGCCTCGAACAGGCTGAGAAGGAAGTTCCTTTCCGGGTGCGCATGGCCGATCTGGACATCAACCGCCACGTCAACAACGTCATCTATGTCGCCTGGGCTCTGGAGTCCGTGCCCGAGGATATCATCCTGCATTACCGGCCTTCTCGCCTGGAGGTCGCCTTCAGGTCATCAGCCACCTATGGTGATCGCATTCTTTCCCGCGTCAAGGCGACGGAAGGAGAGGGCGAGCCCGCATTCATCCACCAGTTGACCCAGGCGGAAGATGGCCGCGAGCTGACCCGGCTATGCACCCAGTGGCGCCAGTTCGCCTGACACCGGGGATCAGCGCCGTGCCAAAGAGTCGAGCAGGCGTAGCAGAAGGCCTTGGCGTGTGTCGATCGCGCCATAGGGGCAGAGTTCTTGACAACAGAAACAACCGATGCACTTCGAGTAGTCGATGTGCAGTTTCCCCTTGCGGATCGCCATGGCGGCGGGCGGACAGTGGGTGACGCACAGCCCGCAGCGAAGGCATTTTTGGTGATCGGGGCAGGGCAGAGCGGAAAGGGCCTTCTTGAGGGGGCGGTGGAGGAGGCGGGGCACCCCGAAATGCACATCCGTTGTCTTGGCGGGCCGAAATGTCTTCGCCCGCAGGTCTGTGAGGGGTGAGCCAAAGAGGTCGATTTCGGCAAGGCGGCTGAAGGGGGTGTGACTTTCCTTTGCCACCTTCTGGGTCCACACCTGGGCTGCCGTCAGGCCAAGAAGTTCCATCGCCACCCGGTCAACCGCCAGCGGTTCCGCTCCTGCCATCAGAACGCCCAGGTGAACGGGGTCGCCGCTGCCGGGACCGTCCCCTTCCATGGCGGTGATGGCGTCCACCAGGGTCAGGGCCGGGCGGATGTGTGCGGCCAGTTCGAGCAGCATGCGGGCGAAGAGGGCTTTGTCCTCCCCGGCCTGCAGGTGCAGACCTGGTTTGCGCATACCGATCACGGCGCCGAACAGGTTTTTGACGGCGCCGGTCATTCCCATCATCTGGTGTGTTTTCAGCTTGGGCAGATTGATGACGACATCCGCCTCCACCACATCGCGGGCAATCTGCAGCTCCTGAAAGGTGCCGCTGCCGATGCGGGCCGGCACGGAGTCGGCAAAGGGGGCAAACTCTGCTCCCATCTCTTCCACTGCCGCCAGAATGCCGCACCGTTTGGCGACTTGGCGTGGAGTCCCGACGCCGGGAGAATCTCCTACCAGGGGATAGCCGCCGGCTTCTAAAACCAGGCCAATGACAGACCGCACCACTTCCGGGTGGGTGGTCACGGCCTTTTCCGGCGGTTTACCTGCAAGCATGTTGGGTTTGATGAGAACCCGCTGCCCCGGTTTGACGAAGGCGGCCATCCCCCCCAAGGGGGCCAGAAGGGTCGCAATGCCCCGTTCCACCTCCCGGCGCTCGTAGCTGCTGACGGCCTGCAGAGATACGGTTGTTTTCATGGACAACAATGAACCGGTGCGAAAAAAGGTGGAAAGGTCGATTTAGGGAATTTTTTTCCTGCTGAGGGTCTCGACAACGGCATGGATGGCGCGGGGGTGGTAAAGCAGCGAAGTGTGGCCCATGCCCTGAATTTCCTCATTGATGGCGCCTTCCAGGCGGGCATTGGTCGGGGGCAATACCATATTGTCGTGCCTGGTGAAAATAGAGACCATGGACACGCCAGCGGGCAGAGGGGTCTGCGCAAGGCGCTTGAGAAATTCCGAACCGGGCATCAACTGACGCCCCAGATGGGAAACGGCGAAAGGGGCCAGCTTGGAGCCGAGATTAGGGGCTCCCAAAAGAATGCAAGACTCCACTTTGCTGGCGCCACCTCGTATCTGCACATAGTTGCGGGCGATGATGCCTCCCATGGAGTGGCCGACCAGATGGACGCGTTCAAAGCCTTCTTTTACACGGAGTTCGTCCACCTTGGTGACCACACGCTCCGTCAGGGTTTCCACGTTCTTCCAGGGAGGCAGGTTGATGGTGATCAGATTGGGGAAGCCTTTGCGTCGCAGGCGAAACTTCATCCAGAGCCAGCAGGCCCGGTTGTGAAAGAGACCATGAAGCAGGATGATCGGGGTTTCGCGGTTTTCCGGGCGGGGCTGCTCTTTGAAGGGAATCCAGCCGAGGGGGTGAAGAACGACCGTAAGCGCCAGAAAAGCAGTCTCGGCCGCCATAAGTTTTATGGCCAGCCAGATCTGCCCCGGCGCAAAACGGTGCTCAACCAGCTGGGGATCGGTGCTGGCGGCCTCATACAGAGCGATAGCGTAACTCAGGAGCACGATCAGGGCGATGGCGCCGACATAAACCGAAAAAACCAGCCAGAACAAGGTCATATCTCCTCCAGTCAACGCATATTATGACACCCAGTTGGTGAGGCGTCAACGCACAAAAGCTCTTATGTTGAAAGGGATAAGTCCAAAGAAGGCAGAAATGATCGCGGCCATGGCCTACCTGTGTTACCATGGCTGAACTCTTTTCAAGGGAGTCTACCGTCGTGGATGAGTTGCTGGATCAATTTTCCCGCCATCTTTCCGTGGAGCGAAATGTCTCGCCCCACACTCAGCGGGCCTACCTGCAGGACCTCAAGGATTTTTTTACCTTTTTAGACGGTTTGGCGGAAGGGAACGAACGTGCGGACCACGGGGTTTCCGCCGTGAGCAAGGTTGTCCTCCGCCGCTATCTGGCGCTTCTGCACAAGACTCACCGCAAAAGTTCTATCGCCCGCAAATTGGCGGCCCTGAGGACTTTCTTTCGATTTTTGCAGCGAGAAGGGGTTGTTTCGGTCAATCCTGGTGAAATGGTAGGGACGCCGCGCCAGGAGAAATACCTGCCCCGTACCTTGTCCGCCGACGAAGCCTACGCCCTCATGGAGCGCGGCGGCGGAGCCTCCCTGCGTGATCGGGCCATTCTGGAAACCCTCTATTCCTGCGGCTTGCGTGTGGGGGAGCTGGAATCCCTGAACGTGGGGAGTATCGACCTCGTGGAAGGGGTGGTGCGCGTCGTCGGCAAGGGCAGGAAGGAGCGGATTGTCCCTATCGGCAGCAAGGCGCGAACAGCACTCCACGACTACCTGGAGAGCAGGGTTGGCGTCAAGGATCAGGATCCCCTCTTTCTCAATCGTTTCGGCAAGCGACTGACCTCCCGCAGCATCGAACGAAACCTGAAAAAACATCTTCTGCAGGCCGGCATCCTGCGGGACGCAACCCCTCATGCCTTGCGCCATTCCTTCGCCACCCATCTGCTCGATAGCGGCGCCGATCTGCGGGCCATTCAGGAACTTCTCGGCCATGCCTCCTTGTCCACCACGCAGAAGTATACCCAGGTCAGCGTCGACCATCTGATGTCCGTCTATGACAAGGCCCATCCCCGCAGTCGAAAAAAGTAGTCCGCCATAGTGATTCTTTCTCTCTAAGCTCTCCCCCCAAAAAGACCTTTACGGCCTTTATCGCGGTTTTTCACGACTTTTAAGAACCTGGTTGTACAGATTGTGGAGTTGCCTGGCCTCGTACTCGGCATCGTATGCTTCGGGGTGAGGTTGGCTGAGGCGTTGACGTAGCTTTCGGGAGGAGCAGAGAGCCTCGGCTTGGTGGAGAAAACCCGCTGCATCCCGGTAAAGCAGGCCGTTTTGGTCGTGGTACACAAAGGCGGCATTCCCGGGAATATCGCGGGCCAGGATGGGCCGACCGATAACAGCCGACTCGATCAGGGCGTTGGGCATGCCTTCATTGAGTGAATGATTGAGAATGACATCGGCCGAGGCGATGGCCGCCGGCATGTTGGCTGTGGGGATTGTGCCGATATATTCTGCCCACGGCCGACTTTGGATTTCTTCTAAAAAGAGCCCACTGTAGGCGATGTCGAGGATCGGGCCACAGAATACGACCGTAAAATCATGGCGGTCCGCTGCCAGTCGGTCGAAGAGGTGCAAGAGTTCGCGGTTTTGTTTGACTGGGCGGATGCTGGCCGGATGCAGGAAGAGAGTGCAGTCCGCCGGAATACCATGCAGGCTTCTCAGGTCATAAGGAGCATTGTCCAGGATAATGCCAGGGGGTATGTACTGGAGACGCGAGGCAAACTGGGGGAAATCCTGCGGAAACGTTGAAGCTGTCACCCGATTCTGGGTGATGATGGCCGCCGCCTGGGACAGAACACTCTTGACCGTTGTGTCCCTTTCAGCCTGGTGGATGTCCTCATGGATGTCGGTGCCGGTGAGGGTGACGACAAACGGATGCTTGTGGACTTGGTCGCTGTTCAGGAAGGGCGCTCCTGCGCGATAGGCATGCAGGAGATGATAAAGGTCGGGCTGAAAGGAAAGGGCAAATTTGTCGATCTCGGCCGATTCGTCGGGGCAGACCTCTAGGATGTCAACCAGGCAGCCTGAGCGGGAAAGGGTCAGTTGGTGGCGGCGGGCGGTGACGCCGTTGCCGGTTTCCTGCGGTTGGCGGGGGGTAATAATCAAAACGCGCATGCAAGAGCTCCGAAGGTGGTGGTCTGGATCTGCCGCGCCGCCAGCTGTGTCTGGAAGGATGAAGAAGCCAGAGCCTTGAGTTCCTTGAGACGTTGAGGACCGGAGAAAGATCCTTCCCTATCGGGGTAGCCCGGATGAACCATCAGTTCCCAGGTTCCGTCCGAAAGCTGTTGAAAGAGGTGGCATAAAGACTCTTTCGTTAGATCATGGAGCAGGCTCATCCCTAAAAGCCCGTCGGGGGCAAAAAGCCCGCTTTTTTTAATCTTGGCGGCGGCCATAGGAGCAAGTCGCCGGTAGAGGGACATTTCTCTGGCCAGCAATGGCGGCAGGGGGCCAATGTCCTCTTCTGCCGGCAACGGCAGGCGAAGGGCGGGAATCCCATGTTCCCGGGCGAGGGCGATGACCATGTCTGTCAGCTCGGGAAAGAGGAAAAAGTGCTGATGGGTGTCGAGATGATCAGGCTTGAGGCCGGCTTCTATCACTCGACCCAATTGAGCGGATAATTCGTCGAAAACATCCTGGGCATTGCGCAGTGGCCTGTCCAATAGGGACCTGAGCCGGAATTTGCCCGGGAAAAAGCCTTTGTTGTCCGTGATCCCCGGCAAGGCGCCTGCAAGAGGGCGACCCTCGGAAAGATTGAGGTGCACGCCAATGGGCAGGCCATGATGGATGGCCAGTTGGGCCGCCTCCTGAAAAGTCGGCCCATTGGCCAGGATGGAGGCGCTGGAAATCAGGCCCTCCTGAAATGCCCACAGAATCCCTTTATCTCTGCCCGGCCCGCTGCCGAGATCATCTGCATTGATAATCAGCCGAATCATGTCGACATGATAGCACAGCCATTGCGTAAGGTTGAGAGGGATGAAAAGAAAAGAAGCCCCTTCGGTCGTCCGAAGGGGCTCGTATTGCAAATATCAGAATTGCTGCAGATTATTCGCAGAGATCCACTTTGATGTCCCAGTTCTTGATCTTCATGGTGCCATTCTCAGCCAGGTTGAGCTGCATTTTGAAGGCGCGATCGAAGAGCTGAGGCTCGTGGCCGATCCCTTTGGCCAGGGTTTCTTTCTTGGCCATTTCGAAGTAATCGGTGAGGATCGGCTTGTAGTCGGGGTGAGCGCACTTGTCGATGATAACCTTGGCGCGATCCTTCGGCGCCAGGCCGCGCAGATCGGCGAGGCCCTGCTCGGTGACCAGTACGTCGAGGTCGTGCTCGGTGTGGTCGATGTGCGGAGCTTTGGGAACCACGCAAGTGATGCCGGTCGGATCGGTCTTCGAGGGACGTACCGAAGGCGAGTGCATGATCTTGAGGAAGCCGTTGCGCAGGAAGTCGCCCGACCCGCCAAGACCGTTGATCATGCGGGTACCGCCGACCAGGGTCGAGTTGGCGTGAGCGTAGATGTCGAATTCAACCGGCGTGTTCATGGCGATGACGCCAAGGCGGCGGATCGGCTCAGGTGCGTTGGAGATGGACAGGGGGCGCAGCACGCATTTGCCGAAGTATTTGTCCCAGTTTTCGAAGAAACGGGGGAACCCGGGGCTTTCGGACAACGACAGAGAACAGGCCGAAGCATAGTTCAGTTTGCCTGAGTCAAAGAAGTCGAGCATGGTGTCCTGCAGAACTTCCGTGTAGACCGACAGGTTGCCGAAAGGTCCTTTGGCCAGACCGCCGACAACAGCGTTGGCGATAGAGCCGACACCGGACTGCAGGGGCAGCAGGTTCTCGGGCAGACGGCCTCTCTTCACTTCATGGGAGAAAAACTCCATGATGTGGCCGGCAATGGCTTCGGAGGTGTCATCCATCTCGGCGAAGGCACGGCCTTTGTCGCGCCGTTTGGACTCGACTACGGCGATGATCTTCTCAGGGTCGCAAGGCACATAGGGGGTGCCCATGCGAGTGTGAGCTTCGGTGATGAGGAAAGGCTGCCGGCGGGGCGGCTTGTTCTGCATGAAAATGTCATGGATGCCTTCGAAGGAGGGCTGTCCAGTGTTGACTTCGATGATGATCTTGTCGCAGAGGTGAAGGGCTTCAGCCACGATGCCGCAGGAGGTAGTCAGGGCCAGGCCGCAGTCCTCGGTGATGGCGGAGACTTCGACGATGCCGATGTCGTAGCGGCCGTTTTCAGTGTAAAAGCCGTAGCCGGCGTCCTGGGCGAAGAGGCCAAGGTGTTTGTCACCCATGCGGATGCGACCGGCGTTGATGCCGGCAGCAATGTTCTTGCCGGTCTGATAGGGCCAGCGGCGGTCGATCATGTCGAGAGTCGCCCAGCGGTCTTCCGTCTCGGCGCCGACAGAGGCTCCGATGAAGAGGTTGAACTTCATTTTGCCCTGCAGGTTGTTCTTCTCGACATAGTCGGCGAGTGCAATGGGCACTTCCTTCGGGTAGCCAGCCGGAGTGAAGCCGGACCACATCAGGTTTTGGCCGGCCTTGAAGTGCTGAATGGTGTCTTCAGCCTTGCAGACCTTGCTCAAGAGCGATTTGCGTCGAACGCGACTTTCCAGTGTGCCAAATTCGGACATTCTCTCTCCTCCTCTGTAATTTTTCGGTAGCGCCCTTAATGGTGCGTTCCGAAGGGGCATTGTGACTTGCGATTAAAACAGCGTGAAGCTAAGTTCAGATACGTTCTTAATTGCCAAAAAAATCACAAAATCAATTGCTTGGGGATTTGTGGAACATGGAAGCCGGGCAGGCTGCTTGGCTCTCAATTTCTAACAATAAAATTACGTTATAGCAATGGGGGTTTTTATAATATGCCGCCAAAGGCAAGTCAAGGGAAAACGTTCCTGCGCCCATTTCGGTTTTGCGGCGCGAATATCCGTCCCTGAACCGCTGTGGTGTGTCTTTTCCGGTTGGGGATGGGGCCGGGTACAGGAGAAAACCTCCTGATACTGTATACAGTATCAGGAGGTTTTAGGTCAAATGTAAAATAGGAATTACCATGTAGGGTAGGGCCGCCTTCACCTTTACGCATGCTGTTCGGTGATTGAGGCGTCCCGGCATGGGAGTCGGTCGGAAAAAAAGGGGGGGGGCTATTCAGAATTCTTCAAGTTCTTCTTGCGCTTTTTCCGCATAGGGACTTTGGGGGAATCGCTGAATGAGCGATTGAAACTCGTCTCTGGCCTCAGCGGTTCGGCCAGCTTCGAACAGCGCTTTGCCCAAAAGGAAGGTGGCGCGGTCTCGCTGGTAATAATGGTCAGGGTAGAGTTCCGATACCCCCTGCAGACGTCGGATGGCGGCATCGTATTTGTCTGTCTTCAGGTAGAACGCGCCCACATAGATTTCGTGAGCCACAAGATCATCCAGGCATTGAAGGCGATAGGCCTTTATGTCGGCGGCTTGGGGGAAATCGGGGTAGGTTTCGAGCAGGGTATTGAAGGTGACCAGGGCGTTACGGGTCGCTGTCTGGTCCCGGTCGATGGACAGCTTTTGCTTGTAATAGGACATACCCAACTGATAGAGCACCTGATCCATCTGGGGGTAGGACGGGTGCTGCTTGAGGAACTCCTCGTAGGCCACTGCCGCTTCCAGGTATTGCTTGGCCAAAAAATGCGCCTCGGCGATCTTCAACTCGGCCAGCATGTTCATTTCCGGTGAATAGAAGATTTCCCTTACCTTTTCGTAGGATTCGATGGCCTCGGGATAGCGCCGACTTTCAAACAGAACTTCCGCTTCCTGAAAATAATCGGCTGCCGTTTTTTCTTTGGGGGGCGTAGGGGCGCACGCGGCGACCAATAAAAAAGCCAGAGACAGCCAGAGAGTTGATTTCATAAGTATCCTTGATGGGCTAACGCCTCGATTGTCCGGTTCACGAAAGATCCACACGTTAAGGGATGCCTCGCTATTTGTCAATCGTCATGGTGGGCTCTCCGTCAATCCGACTCACTCAGCAGAGGCTTGATCTTGTTGAGCGCGTTTTTTTCCAACTGGCGCACCCTTTCACGACTGATGCCGTACTCGTCAGCCAGATCCTGCAGGGTTTTCGGAGAATCGGTCAGAATTCGTGCTTCGATAATCCGTTTTTCCCGTTCGTTAAGTGAAGCGAGAGCTCGTTGGGTTTGGGAGGAGAGTTGGCTCTGCTCTTCTTTCTGCAGGAGAAGTTCTTCCTGAGAGGCTCGTTCGTCGGCCAGGCTGTCCATGAGGGTGTAGTCATCCCCTTCCACCAGTTCCAGGTCGAGGGAAGTGTCGCGGGCAGACATCCGCAAGGCCATCTCTTCCACATCGGCATCCCGCACGTCCAGCTCCCGGGCGATTTCCCGCGTTTTCTCGCGACCGGCCAGTTTGTGCAGGGCCGCACGGGTCTGGTTGAGCTTGAAAAAAAGTTTTTTCTGGGCCTGCGTGGTGCCGATTTTAACCAGGGACCAGCTCTTGATAATGTAGTTGTGGATGTAGGCGCGAATCCACCAGACCGCATAGGTGATGAGGCGAAGGCCCCGTTCGGGGTCGAATTTCTTGACGGCCATCATCAGGCCGATATTGCCCTCCTGAACCAGATCAGCCATCTTGATGCCATAGCCCCGGTATTCGTTGGCGATTTTGACGACAAAGCGCAGGTTGGCGCAGATAAGTTTGTGCGCTGACTCGATGTCCTCTTCCCGGCGATAACGGTTGGCCAGTTCGACCTCCTGCTCGCGATCAAGAACGTCAAAAGCATTGATCTGTGCCATGTAGTGGTCAAAAGAATCCGTCGGTATGGGCAGATTCATGACGCTCATGGATGACCTCCTGAAAGATAACGTGATTTTCGTGTTTTGGCACTCAGGTGCCTAGAGTGCTAAACATATATCAAAATGAATGATATTGTGCAAGCGGCATCCTGGCAGTGGTATTTGTGCAAAAACACAGTTATTCCCATAGACGATTGCCGGTTGACAGGGGTCGGTGTGAAACCGATAATGCCTCATTCATGTTTTTGAGGGGGGCTGGGGGCAGGCAGCATGCAGATTCTTTATATCGGTATTTTAGGAGGACTGGGCTGTCTGGCCCGCTATTTTGTTTCCGGTTTGACCTACCAGCTTTGCGGCCGCGGTCTTCCCTATGGAACCCTGGCGGTCAACGTGATCGGCTCCTTCCTCCTGGGGGTGATCATGGAAGGGAGCCTGCGCAGCACCCTTCTTTCACCTGAACTTCGTATGGGCCTTACCGTGGGCTTTATGGGGGGATTTACCACGTTTTCCACCTTTTCCTATGAAACCCTCCGCCTGCTCGAGGAGGGGAGTTTTCTGCAGGCCGGCGCCAATATTCTGCTTAACGTCGTTGTGTGTCTGGTCTTTGCCGCTTTCGGCTTTTTTCTGGCTCGTCAGTTATAGGAGGGCATATGGCGCGACTCGATGGGGAACAGACGCTCATGCGCATATTCATCGGTGAAAGCGATCGCTGGAAACGTCGCCCCCTTTACGAGGCTCTGGTCGAGTTTTTGCGTGAGGAAGGATTTGCCGGCGCCACTGTTCTCAAGGGAATCATGGGATTTGGCGCCAACAGCGTCACCCACACCGACCGACTGCTGCGCCTCTCCGCCGACCTGCCGGTTGTCATCGAAGTGGTGGATTCCCAGGAAAAAATCGACCGTGTTCTGCCTCAACTGGATACCATGATCAAGGGCGGCATGATTACCCTCGAACGGGCTCGCGTCATCCGCTATTGCGACAATCTGACCGAAAAGGGATCATCGCATGATCAGTAAAATATTAGGTTTTTTAGCAGGATCGGAAGCTGGTGGCTCATCACCCCAAGGTGCCGAACGCATCCAGGTGGCCACCTGCGCTCTCCTGCTTGAGCTGGCTCACGCCGATAGCGAGTTTCAGGCGATCGAAGAGGAACTGGTCAGGGATCTGGTTCAGAAAAAATTCTCCCTTTCCGACGGAGCGACCGAAGAATTGCTGGAGCTGGCTCAGGATGCCCGGGCCGAGAGCCTGGATCTTTTTCAGTTCGCCCGGCAACTCAATGAGTATTTCAGCCGCGAGGAGAAGCTGGCCGTCGTCGAGGTGGCCTGGCGCATTGTCTATGCCGACGGTGTCCTCGACCGTTTCGAGGACGCGCTTATGCGGCAGTTGACCACCCTGCTGCGTCTTTCTCCCAAAGAAGTCATCGCCGCCAAACTCAAGGTTCTTGAAGACGTCCGTTCCTCCGAAGGCTGACGCGGCATGGTTCGCCAACTCTCCCACATGTCGTCCTGGGCGCACCAATTTGTCGGTGAAATACTCTCCGAAGGCGACCTCGCCGTCGACCTTACGGCCGGCCTGGGCAAAGATTCCCTCTTCCTCTCCCGCTGCGTCGGTCCCTCGGGGCAGGTTCTGGCCTTCGATATTCAGCAAATGGCTCTGCAGATCAGCCAGCAGGTTCTGCTGGAAGCCGGTGTCGAAGCGCCCATCCTCGAGGCCGGTGCCATGGTGCCGGCCTCGCAGCCAGGGGTCTTGCTGGTCCACGACAGTCACGCGCATCTGGCCAGCTATCTGGCCCCGTTTTCCCGTCCTCCTCAGGCCCTCATGGCCAACCTCGGCTATCTGCCTGGCGGCGATACCGCCATTACTACGCAGGGGGATTCCACTCTGGCCGCGGTCGAGGCCGCTCTCGACGCCCTGGCCGTTGGTGGACGACTTGCGCTGGTGCTCTATGTCGGTCACCCGGAAGGCCGCAAGGAGGCAACCTTGCTCCGCCAGCGCTTCTCGCAGCTTAGTTCAAGGCAGTGGTACGTCCTGAGGCTGGAGACCTGTAACCGGCAGGAGGCTCCATTTCTGTTGGTGGCCGAAAAGAGGCGCTAACCCGCTCAAACTGTAGTTTCGTAATAAAAAGCAAAGGGCCCGGAGAAAATCCGGGCCCTTTGTCTTTTCAGGAAGATGCTGCTTTAACTATTCCGGAACCACGGCGCAGCAGGTGATGTCAACGCGGCGGTTCTGCTGGCGCCCTTCGGCCGTGGCGTTGTCCGCCACCGGCTGCTCTTCACCCAGACCGCGGGCCGTGAGTTTGTCGGCGCTGAGGCCGAAGTTGTCGATGAGGTACTGGCGAACACTTTCGGCTCTTCGCTGGGAGAGCTGCTTGTTGTAGTCAGCGGCGCCGGTGCTGTCAGTATGACCGACCACCAAAAACTGTTGGGACGGATACTGGTTGATGAAGTCGACCGCTTCGGCGAGCTTGCTGTGATACTCGGGACGAACAGTGGCCTGATTTACATCGAATTCGATCTGCAGAGTGAAGGTCAGCTCACAGCCTTTTTCATCAACAGCGAGGCCCTTGGCGGTGTTGGGGCACTTGTCGAGATAGTCGAAAACGCCATCGCCATCACTGTCTTTCGGGCACCCCTTGGCATCAACGGGAGCGCCTTTGGGGGTGTCGGGGCATTGATCCAGATAGTCGGGCACGCCATCCTGGTCGGTATCTTCAGGGCAGCCCTGCGCATTGACTCTGACATTGGCCGGCGTGTTGGGGCATTTGTCGAGATAATCGACAACGCCATCGCCATCCGAGTCCTTCGGACAACCTAAGGCATCCACGATGACATTGGGGGGGGTGTTGGGGCAGCGATCATTGGCATCGATGACACCATCTCCGTCGCTGTCTTTAGGGACGAGGACCACCACGGGGGCCGGGGCAGCGTCCTTTTTCCCGCCAAACTGGAAGAGCAGGCCAGCCGTATAGATCAGGTTGCTGTTGGGCTCTTCCGGGGCGAAGACGTGGCGGACATCGCCGCGCAGAGCAATAGCTTCCGAGAGGAACCACTTGAGGCCGGCGCCGTAATTGAGGGCGAAATCATCTTCGCCCTCCCCTGGCGACGGATCAAGGGTGATGACACCCATGCCGGCGGCCAGATAGGGCACCAGGCTGCTGTCCGGTCTGAAGTGATAGAGTCCGTCCAGGCGGGACAGGTAGCCGTCCACGTCGATGGCGGGTCCTTCGTCCGTTTCCGCGTCAATGTAGTTGACCATCAGTTCCATGCCCCAGTTTTTGGTCAGGTTGTAACCAAGGCCGAGACCGTAGGTGAGGGAGTCATCGAGATTCTGATTGCCTTCGAACATGTAGCCGCCGACCATGGGTGACAGGGTCAGGGCCTTGGCCTTGTTCTCGGCCAGGGCTGTTCCGGTTACCACCAGGAGCAGGGCGCTGGTGGCCAGGGTCATCCAAAACCATTTTTTCATTTTTTGCCTCCTATGCAGAATGTTGAGAAGAGGTCTGGCCGGTACGCAGTTGGCCCGAAATATTTCAAAAAGAATAGCACCTTGTGAAAGGTTCACAAGGTTTCAATCGTAAAAGGGAAATCGTGGTGGTGAAGCGTGGAGAGGGAAGAGGTAACCCGTCTATTCAGGCGTTTTCCCCATACAGTTTTCTGGCCAGGGATTCGTTGAGGAAAAGAGCGCCGAGTATGAAAGCGCCGCCGAGAAGTAACCGTTGCAGGTCCACCGTCTCGTGGAAGAAGAGGGCGGAACAGGCGACAGCCAGGGGGACCTTGAGGTTGTTGAGGATGGCCAGGGCGCCGGCGTCCACCTGTTTGGCGCCGTAATTCCAGAGGAAGAAGCAGATGCCTGAGGCCAGAATGCCCAGGTAGAGCAGGGTGAGAACGTGGGTTGTGGAAAGGGTCGGCAGGCTCCAGCCGGTGGAATAGCCGGCGGCCAGCAGAGTGACCAGGGTGGCACCCAGGTAAAGCAGGCCGAAAATCTGGTGGTCCTTGAGCGCGGGATTCTTCCGCAACAGACGACGGTAATAGGTCTGGCCGAAGGCAAAACAGATGTTGGAGAACTGCAGAAGGAAGAAGCCCAGCCGCAGGTCGCTCTGGTCCAGGTCACGGTAGACGATGATCCCCGTGCCGACGATGGCCAGACAGGCGGTTAGCAGGAAAAAACCGTGCAGGCGGCGGGTGAGAAGATCGTGGATGAGCGTGACATACAGGGGCGTAAAGATGGTGAACAGGGCCACCTGGTAGGCCTGCAGGAATTGAAAAGAATAAATGTAGGCCAGGTACATCAGGCCGTACTGAACGGCGCCGATGGCGATGAGCTGCAGGGCGAGCGGGGTGCGCAGGCCGGTGCGGCGCAAAAAGGGGGCGAATACCGCCAAAGAAAGTGCCATGCGGGCAAAGGATACGAAATTGGAGTCGAGTCCCGTCAGGTTTCCTTTAATCAGGCCAAAAGAAAAGGCCCAGATGAAGGAGACGAGCAGAAGATAGATCATGGGATGCCTGAATTCCGTTCTTGGGAGGTAAACGACGTCGTCTTATAGCATGGATATGGCACGGATTCAATCGGGCAAGCTTGGGCCAAGACCACCTCAGCGCAGATAAGCCGGTTGCAGATAGCGGGAATCCAGCGAGGCGGCGGCCCGCAGGGCCACCTGGATGGCCCCGTCGACAGCAGCCTGTTTCTGCGATTCCACCACCGCTTCGCTGCTGGTGCGGTCGGCCAGTACCCCGCAGATGCAGGCGGCGGCGAAACCGTAGACCCCCGCCATCTTGAACAGGGTGCCTGCTTCCATCTCGTAGTTGAGGATGTTGAGACGGCGGTATTCTTCCGTGACGCCCTGCAGATGGCGCAGGAGCTGCTTGTTGGCCGAGGAGGCGGTGCGCTCCTGCCCTTCATAGAAAGTGTCGACACTGGCGGTCACACCGAGGTGCCAGGGGAAGGCCAGGTGCTCGGCGGCCTCCACCAGGGCCAGTGTGAGAAAGGGATTGGCGGCGGCCGGATACTCCACGGGAGCGATATCCTGGGCCGCACCCTGCCGGCACAGAGCCGCCCGGGAGATGACCAGGCTGCCGACCTTGACATCCTCCTGAATGGATCCGCAGGTGCCGACGCGAATGATCTGGCGGATCCCCAGATCGACCAGCTCATTCACCACAATGCTCAGCGATGGTGCCCCCATGCCGCTGGTGGCCGCGATCAGCCGCTTGCCGCTGTCCAGCGAGATGAGATAGCTGTGCAGCCCCCGGCGGGTCGAAAGCGTCTGTTCGCAGTGGACGCCCGCTGTCTCCAGGGCGATGGCCCGCGTCCGTTCCGGGTCCCCGCAGAGCAGGGCCAGGGTCGGTGGCTCCTCGCCGAGCTGGCGGGGGCCGAAGCCGAGATGGTATTTGATGTCGGTCGCGATCATGGCGCCTCTTCTTCCGGCAAGTCACCAGCAGCGAAGGCGGCTGGCAGCAGGGAATTCAGGCTGGCTTCAAGACGCTGCTCCCCGTCGCCGCAGCAGAAGACGGTGGCGTCACGGCCAAATTCGGCCAGCACCTGGCGGCAGGCCCCGCAGGGAGCTGTCGGATGCGGCGTGGGCGTGTATATGGCGACGGCCAGGATGTCCCGCTCCCCCTGGCCGACGGCGCTGGCCACGGCGTTTCTCTCCGCGCACTGGGTCAGGCCGAGGGAAGCGTTTTCCACGTTGCAGCCGGTATAGATGGCGCCGCTGGCGGTCAGCACCGCCGCCCCCACCGGGAAGCGGCTGTAAGGGCTGTAGCTGTGCTGATGGGCCAGGCGGGCGGCCTCTTCCAGCCGTCTTTTTTGGTCGGTGGAAATATCCATGCAAAAACTCCAGCTTCTTTTCCGTCTCGTCAGCGTTTGGCCAGATACTGCTGGTGGTATTCTTCGGCCCGGTAAAAGATGCCGGCGGGTTCAATCGCCGTCACGATGGGCCTGTGGCGCAGAAACGGGGATGTCTGCTGCGCCTGCCGCGAGGCCAGGGCCTCTTCCTGCTGGGTGGGGCTGTGATAGAAGATCACCGAGCGGTATTGGGAGCCGATGTCGGGCCCCTGGCGGTTCAGCGTGGTCGGATCGTGAATCTGCCAGAAGACTTCCAGCAGTTCCCGGTAAGAAGTCACGGCGGGGTCAAAGAGGACTTCCACGACTTCGGCGTGACCGGTCTTATCGCTGCAGACCTCTTCGTAGGTCGGGTCAGTGGTGTGTCCGCCCATGTAGCCGACGGTTGTGGCGAGGACGCCTTTGACGCGGTTGAAAGCCGCTTCGATGCCCCAGAAGCAGCCGGCCCCAAATGTCGCTTTTTCAGCAGGCCGATTCATATCATTCCTTTCCGCCGGTCAGTCCCGCCGCCAGACGGGCTGCTCGGCTCAGGTTCTGTACGACCAGATCGTACGATTCGTCCACCATGGCCAGGATTTCCTCGTCCGGCACGGTGCCGTCCAAAATAATGGTGTTCCAGTGGCGTTTGTTCATGTGGTAGCCGGGACGCACTGCCGTATAGAAAATCCTCTGGGCCTCGGCTTTGTCCGGGTCGCATTTGAGGTTCAGCCAGAGCGGCGATTCATGCAGGGCGACCAGGGCAAACATCTTGCCGCCGACTTTGCAGACCAGGGTCTCCGGGCCGAAGGGGAAATCTTCAACGGCGCTTTTTTTGTCCAGCAGGTAGTGGCGCAGCGTCTCAAGGTTCACGGTGCCATGGCTCCCGGTCTGCCTGGCGGATTTTTCTCTTTGCGGCAGCAGAAATGCAGGTTGAAAGGGTCCCGGGGGATCGCTTCTACCGCGATTTGTTCAAAGCCCGCCTGGCGTAGCAGTTCGACGGCCAACTCCTGTCCCCACATCATTCCCAGCCCGGCGCCACCCTCATTGAGGCCGACGGGCAGGCAGTGCATGAGACTGACAGTATAGAGGAAAGGGCCCAGGGGATGCGACCGGTTGTCCTGGTGATCCGTATGGGCGGCGATGTCGATCATGCTGAAAAGTCCGTCAGGCGCCAGCATGTGATAGACGCTTTGCAGAGCCTGCAGAGGGGCGCTCTGATCGTGAATGGCGTCGAAGGCCAGAATGTAATCGAAGGTCTGGGCTCGGTCGGGTTCCTGGTACAGGGTGGCCGCGTCGAGACAGAGGAATTCCGTGTTGTTGAGCCCTAGCCTCTGGGCTTCCGCCCGCCCGGCAGCCACCGCCTGGGCGTCGATGTCGATGGCGGTAAAGCGGCTACGGGGATAGGCCTGCGCCATCAGCAACAGGGCCGTTCCTTCACCACAACCAAAATCGCAGACCCGGATGCCTTGCTGCAGGCGATCGAGCAGCCGGCCTTCGTCCACCGACGGTAGAAACGTTTCCAGCAGGACCTGGCGATGCTTGGCGTTGGCCAGTTCGGTCATAAAGGCCTGAAAGCGGGGGTAGTGGCGATAGGGAATGCCCGTCCCCTGGGGGAAGGCTTCGATGACTTGCTCCAGGGCGCAGAGAGTGAGCAGGGGGATTTCCTGGGTGTAGACGGCCAGGTTGGTGTTGCCGCCATCCCGGGTGAGAAAGGCGGCATGTTCGGGAGGCAGGCGATAGCCGTTGCCGGCGGGCAGGCGCTCCAGTTCCACGATATCGGCCGTGACCATGATCCCCAGCCATTCCCGCACGTAGCGCGGATGCAGACCGGCCTGTTCGGCGATGGCTTCTATCGGCTGGGCCGTGGTGAAGGTCGCCATGGCTTCAAGGAGACCGGTGCGGTAGCCGATGGCCATGGCCAGGTTCAGGGCGCCGCCGTTGAGGATGTCGCTCATCCGGCGGCCAAAGGCGTCCTGCTTCGCTTGATCCACGACAAAGCCCCCTCAGCGTTTGTGGTCACGCCCCTGCAAATAGTCGCCGAGAAGCGAGCGGCTGTGCTCGTCGTCGTGACAGTAGATGCAGAGATTCTCCCAGTTGCTGCCGTCGGCGGGGTTGTTCTGGTGGTTGCCGTCCTTGTGATGCACCGTCAGCAGATGCAGCGTCGACAGGTCGAACTCGCGGCCGCATTTGGCGCAGATCCAGCCGTGCTGCTTCAGGGAACGTTCACGGTAGTTGCTCGCCTCGGCCTGTGCCGCCTTGAGGCGGCGCACCATCTCGTCAATTTCTGCCTGGGTTTTGACTGGGGCGGGCTTTTTTCCATGGGGACGAAACGAACGGGCCATGCAGACTCCTTCAGGGCGGGCCATTCCCCGCCTGCCGGTGGTGGCAGGCGGGGAGACAGCAGGTTAGGCCTTAGCCAGGTCCGACGTGCAGTTGGGGCAGCGGCTGGCCTTGATGGGGATGCTGCTCATACAGAAAGGGCAGTCTTTGGTAGTCGGTTCCGCCGGTGGGGCTTCTTCTTCGCGGCGCAGGCGGTTGATGCCGCGGATCAGCAAAAAGATGGCGAAGGCGACGATGATGAAACTGATGACCGTATTGATAAAGACACCGTAGTTGATCGTCACGGCGCCGGCGGCCTGCGCTTCCGCCAGGGCGGCGTAGGGACCGGCGGTGGTCCCCTGTTTCAGGACGACGAAAAAGTTGGAGAAATCGACGCCGCCCAGCAGTAGACCGAGGGGCGGCATGAGAACGTCGGCGACCAGGCTTTTGACGATGGTGCCGAAGGCCCCGCCGATGATGATGCCGACCGCCATGTCCACGACATTGCCCCGCATGGCGAATTCCTTGAACTCCTTGAACATTGTTCCCTCCTTCAGGATGGTTAAGGAGACGGTTTGGCAGTCATGTGCCGGGCCAATCCGAGGCACCGTGGCTGCGGCCGCTCGAATAAATCGAGAAGATACCGCGCTGGCCCGTCTGCCAGTCCGTTAAGACGAGAGGACGGAACCTAAAGAAAGAATGCCAAAAATAATCAAAAAGCCAAGGGTCAAAATGTAGCCGTAATAGGCAGCACCCACCCGGCCCAGGCGTTCCCGGCTCAGGTTTTTGTAGGTCTTGAGGTGTTTGAGGATCTGCGTGCGCAGATCGAAGTAGCTGATGGCGATGTCGGCGCGGGTGAGTTCTCGCAGAATAACGATGGTGCAGCCGAAATTGGCCAGGGCTGCGGCGAGAAAAAGAGCGAAGTAGAGGCGGGTCAAGGGTCACTCCGGCAGAAAAGCTGTTGAGGTTGAGGGATGACGTCGACAGGTCAGGGTCTTTCCCGGCCGCAGTTCCAGCATTGGCCGAAATGTCCCTCCAGCACCTCGCCGCAGTCCGGGCAGGTCCAGGGGGCGGCCACCGATTCTTCGGTGGCGGCGACGCTGTCCAGCAAAGCTGCGGCCCGTTCCATCTGGTCGTCCTCGAAAATCCATAATTCGGGGAAACATTCGACAAAGGGGACTTCTCCCATGGCGGTGAAGAGCCGCTCGTTTTTGATGAAGCAGGCGATGCCGTTGGCTTCGAGCAGACCTTTCATCATGCCCGCCTGGGGGCCTTCGGCAAAGCTGAAGGTTCTGAGTCTTTTCATGGGTGATATCCTTTGGGGGCGGATCAGCCGCCAGAACGCTTGACCGTCCAGCCACGATCTTTCAGTTCCGCCAGCAACCGGTCGAGGTGATCCCCCTGGATCTCGATGACGCCGTCCTTGACGGTGCCGCCGGTGGCGCATTTTTTCTTCAGCTGCTGACCGAGTTCCTTGAGCTCGGCAGGGGCGAGGGGGACCCCGGTGATTACCGTCATGGCCTTACCACCGCGCCCCTTGGTTTCGCGGCGCAGGCGCACCACACCGTCGGTCGGTGGAACGGCTTGAGCCTGGCGGCAGCGGCAGCTGGCGGCAGGCTGGCCGCAGGCGGGACACATGCGGCCGAACTCGCTGGAATAGACCAGGCCGCCGGTTTTCTCTTTTTCCCTGGCCATGTTTCACTCTCCTGATGGCGGATTCAGTCCCAGTCGTTCCAGCAGTTGCTCCGGATCCGGAGCGGCGCTTAGCAGTCTCTCCTTCTCCCCCTTGGCCAGCTTCTTGATTTTGGCCTCCACCCGCAGCGCCAGGCTTCTGGGGCCGACTTCGCAGTGATAGACCAGCTCCAGCGTCCGGCAGGCCCGCGTGAAGCGGGCGGCTTTGCCCCGCTTGGCCCGGTGCTGCTGCAAGCGCCTGTGTACATCGGAGCTGGCCCCGGTGTACAGGGCGTTGCGTTCATTGCGCAGCAGGTAGACCGACCAGACGGGCATGGGTTAGTCCGTCACCTTGCCGCGCAGCGATTTGATCTGGCCGCGTTTGGTTTTGGTATCCAGGCGCTTCGTTTTCGAACTCTTGGTGGGCCGGGTGGCCTTGCGGTTTTTGGGCACAACCCCGGCGCTGCGGATGAGAGCCGCCAGTCTGTTCAGGGCGTCTTCCCGGTTCATCTCCTGGCTGCGGTGCTGCTGGGCTTTGAGGACGATGACCCCATCCTTGGTGATGCGGCTGTCCGACAGGGCCAGCAGCCTCTCCTTGTAAAAGTCGGGGAGGGAGGATTTGCGGATATCGAAAAAGAGGGTGATGGCCGTCGACACCTTGTTGACGTTCTGGCCCCCGGCCCCCTGGGCGCGGACGGCTTTGAACTCCACTTCCTGTTCGGATAAAAAGATTTGGCTGGATATGCGGATCATGACGGCGTTTTTTCTTCCTCGTCCGCCTCTTTTTCAGAGGGAGAATCCTGGGTGACATGCAGTCCGCAGTGGACGCAACGACGCAGATAAACGGGAATGAAGCCATTCATGTGAAAGGTGTTGCCGCAGCGCGGGCACAGGGCAAAAGCGGCCCGGACGACAGCCACGCACACCAGCAGCAACCACAGGGCAAAGACGACGCCGGTGGCGCGATCGGAACCGGTGATCCGAAGGGAAAGCCAGATCGCCGGCACATAGATCAGAATGATTCCCCAGAGAAACCAGCGGCGATGGCGCAGGCGCTTCATGGCCCGGGTGTAGGAAAGGTCGGCCGTCGGCTCGTTCATGGTCTTCGCTCCGTTTGTCTCATGGGTAGAAAATACCATAGCCCTGCGGGCATGCCCAGCGCTTATTGGCTTCAGCAGCTCAGGTCGGCAGCAAAGGGGGGGCCGTCGGGGAGAACGATTTGACTTTGCCTCGGGGGATGTTTAGATGAACGACAGGGAATGCCTTTTTGAAAAGGAGGAAGAAAATGAAAAAGTTGCGTTTGCTGAGGATGCTCGTGGCCCTGTGTTTTGCTTTGCTGTCGGTTTCTGTGGCGACGGCAGCGGATGAACAGACCCGGAAGGTGGAGCAGGCGGCCGAGATCATGCAGCAGATTATGGCCATACCTGAACAGGCCATACCGCCCCAACTGCTTGAAAACAGTCACGGCATTGCCATTATCCCTTCCGTTATCAAGGTCGGGTTCGTCTTTGGCGGTCGTTACGGCAAAGGGGTGGTCCTGGTTCGTCAGGAAGATGGCGCCTGGAGCAACCCCTGCTTTGTCTCTCTGGCCGGTGGCAGTTTCGGCTGGCAGATCGGCGCTCAGTCCACGGACGTCATCCTGGTGTTCAAAAGCCGGCGCAGCGTCGAGGGCATGCTCAAAAGTAAATTTACCCTGGGGGCGGACGCTTCCGTCGCGGCAGGGCCGGTGGGTCGGCACGTTGAGGGGGCCACGGATGTTGAACTGAAGGCGGAAATCTATTCCTATTCGCGCAGCCGCGGGCTCTTCGCCGGTGTTTCTCTTGAGGGCTCGGCCATTACGATTGACGGCGAGTCGAATGCGGTTTTTTACGGCCAGACCCCGATTCTGCCCCGCGACATTCTGGAAAAGCGCCTCAAAGCGCCGGCGGCGGCCACCCAGTTGCGGGAAATTGTGGCCCGCTATGCCCATTGAACGATAGGGGCTGCAAAGGTAAAAGGTCCGGGAGCATCTGCTCCCGGACCTTTTTGAGTCCTGAGGGTCAGTCCTGCAGGAGGACGGCTGGATCGAGGCCGACGCGCATGCCGCCCCAGTGCTTGCCGTCGAT
The DNA here is from genome assembly GCF_024197615.1 of Desulfuromonas sp. KJ2020. Lineage (NCBI taxonomy): Bacteria > Pseudomonadati > Thermodesulfobacteriota > Desulfuromonadia > Desulfuromonadales > Desulfuromonadaceae > Desulfuromonas > Desulfuromonas sp. KJ2020. Next base: position 10,013 of record NZ_JAKUKE010000002.1, on the reverse strand, counting down.
ATAAATCGGCAGGGAGAGGTCGCTGATGACCTGACCGGTGTCCCGCGAATAGGTTTGCAGCAGGAAGGGCATCTCGTTGCGGGCGCAGCGAATGCCCGTCCTGTCATTGAACAGGCGTTTGTCGCGGCTGTTGACCAGGTCGCGCTCATAGTCACCGGTCAGGGGGCGCGAGTAATTGCTGGTGTGGGTCGGCGCATAGCCGTTGGTGTCGACGCACAGGGCGTAGATGCTGCCGCCCAACACTTTCGTGAGTTCGTCGTAAAGGGGCTGCAGCTTCTTTTCGAAGACGGAGTCGTAATTTGTTTTGTACTTCGGCGGATTGGTGCCGGCGATGGGTACGTAATTGCGATCGAAAACGTTGCGCCCCTCGCGCTGGATGGCGCTGATCAGCTCCTGCATGCGGTCGCGGAAGCGGCGAGCCTCCAGCAGGGTGCGTTCAAAATTGCCCTGTCCCACCTTGAAGCGCGATACCCGCTCCTGCATGAGTTCCGTGGCCTGGGACAGTCCGGTGGCGGCACTCTCCGACTCTTTCATGCTACCCGTTACCTGCTGACTGAGATCGTTGATGTCCGTCACATTCTGATGGATGAGGCCGTTGGTGGCGCTGAGCTGTTCAACGGAGGCGCTGATGCGCTGCAGCTGGCTGTTGACCTGTTCAAAGTCGTTGACCATGGTCTGGTACTGCTGGCAGGAACGCTCCACCGCCTGCCGGGTGCGGTGCATGGATTCGCTGATTTCCTGGGTCTCTCCCTGGGTCGTCTCCACGCTGGTCAGCATGTCGTTGATGTTGTCCGAAATGCGGTCGGTGGCGACCCGCACGCGCGAAGCCAGATCCTTGACCTCTTCGGCGACCACGGCAAAGCCTTTGCCGGCCTGGCCGGCCCGGGCGGCCTCGACGGCGGCGTTAAGGGCGAGCAGTCCCGTTTGCCGGGAGATCGTCTGGATCAGCTGGACGATCTCCCGGATGCCGCGGGATTTTTCACTCAGTTCGCCCACGGTATGATTGAAGCCGGCCAGCTTCTGGTCGATGGTGCCGATGTCGGCGCTGACCTCGACCAGCTCCTTGTAGGACGTCCGGGCGTTTTCCACATGCCCCGAGGTCGAGGCCGAGATCATGGTGGTGCTTTCGGTGATGTCGGTGATGGCGATGGTCGCCTGGTTGCTGCTGGTGAAGATGGCGCTGGCCAGTTCCCCCTGCTTTTCGGTACTGGCGGCGGAGGTCTGCACTTTATTGCCGAGCGAGGCCGAAGCGACCGCGATGTTCACACCGGATTTGCGCACCGAATCGACGATTTCCCGGAGTTTGACCATGAAAATGTTGTAGTTCATCGACAGGTCCCGCAGCTCGTCGTGGGTGACCAGGGGAATGTCGCGGGACAGGTCGCCTTCGCCGCTGCCGATTTCATGGAAGATGGCGCTGATCTGCCGGATGGGACGCACCAGCATGAACCGCAGAAAGAAGATGATGCCCAGGCCGACGGCGAAAGAGACGACCAGAATCAGGATGCCGGTGCGGGTGGTTGTTTGCGCAATCTCGGTGACGGCGCTGATGGTTTCGGCGCTGGCCCCCTGCGAGGAGAGGACCTGCAGGATGTCCTGCTGACTGGTGTTCCCCGCCAGAAAAATCAGCAGCGGCGCCACGAAAAGGATGAGCAGGTTGCCCACCAGCTTTTTGGTCAGCGTGTTGAAAAGGGCCTTTTCCAGGGCGACGTAGATGCTTTTGAAAACGTCCATGGGATCCTCGTTTTCCTGTGGGTTTTATGGGAAGAGTTTTCCGCAGTAAAACATGTTTTATTTTTTAAAGCCTGGCCTGACAATAAGCAGACGTTCATATTTGTTTTTTAAAACAGATAGTTGATTGGCGGGGTCTTTGGATTGTTCATTTGGATGGAAATGTTTCTTAGGTTTAGTATCTATATTATAAAACCCGGTTTGTCATTAAAAAAATGACGGACGGCGCACTTTGTCCGAAAACGGGGGAGGCAGGCACGGGGGATTTGGTCAGGCTGAGCAGGAGGTTGGGCAGACCGTGCGCATGAATGCCTGCACGACCTCGGGGTCGAATTGCTGACCCGACCCTTTCTGCAGGTGGGCCATGACCTCGTCGTGGGGCCAGCCCCGGCGGTAGGGCCGGTCGGAGATGAGGGCGTCGTAGACATCGGCCACGGCCAGGATGCGCGCCCCCGGCGCAATCTCGTCGCCCTGGAGACCCCGGGGGTAGCCCTGGCCGTTGAACCATTCATGATGCTGTTCGACAATCGGCAGCACATCCCGGTAAGCCTGAAGGGGTTCGAGGATACGCACCCCCTTTTCCGGGTGGGTGTTGATAATGGAATATTCCACCGGATTTAAAGGGACGGGTTTCTCGAGGATGGCATTGGGAACCCCGATCTTGCCGATGTCGTGCAGCAGGCTGGCGCGATGCAGCAGATCCAGATCGGCCACAGAGAGACCGAGGGTGCGGCCGATGGACAGGGCCAGGTTAGTGACGCGTTCCGAATGGCCCGCCGTCCAGGAAGACTTGGCGTCCACCGTGCGCGCCAGGGCGGTCAGCGTGCCGTAGTTGAGGTCGGCCAGTTCCTCGATAAGTCGGATGTTGGCCAGGGCGACGGTAATCTGATCGGCGATGGCCCGCGATCTTACCCGATCCTCCCGGCTCAGGTGCGGCGCTGTCCGGTAGCCGAGCAGCAGGGCGCCCTGAATGCTGCCGTTGTGGTGAATGGGTAGGACAAAGAATGAATTGGTTCCCTTGCTGGCCAGGGGGGCAAGAAGGTTGGGCAACAGGTCGACAGCTTCGGTAAAAAAGGCGTCCTCAATTTCGCCCAGGGTCTGGATTTCCGTCGCCTCAAGCCGGCAGGCGTGTATTTCACTAGCCGCTGTCTTTTCCGAGGACGGGGCGGCGAGAGCGGTGCTGAAACGGCCTTTTGGGCCCTCCGCCAGGGTCAGTCCCACCCAGTCACAGCGGACGATATGGGGGAGGCGGGTCAGAACGGCCTGGATCAGCTTCTCGCGGTCCAGGGCGATCAGAATGGCCCGGGTCGTTTGTCCCATTTCGTTCAGGGTGTAAAACTGGCTGTCAAGTTCTGTGGCCATGGCGTTGAAGGATTGGGCCAGTTCGGCGAACTCGTCCTTGCTGTCGACCTCCACGGTCTGGCTGAAATCGCCCTGGCCCAGTCGACGGGTGCCTTCTTTGAGCCTTTGCAGAGGCACCAGGCTGCGGCGGATAAAGATCGCGCTGACCAGCAGAACGCTCCACAGGGAGACGGCGGCGACCAGATAGAAGGTGCGGCGAAAACTGTACAGGGAAACCAGCGAGACCTCGCGGGGTTCATGCAGGGCGAGGATCCAGTCCTTTTCAGCAAAGTAATCGTGCAGTGGCGCGGCGACCTGGTCGACCAGACAGCTGCGGTCTTCGCATCGGCTCGCAGACGGATTCGGCGGGGGTGAATGCGGGGGGGCGTAGAGGCTTTGTCCTTCGCCGGTGGTGACAAACAGGTTGATGTGAGGAGGCAGGGACTTGGCGGCTTGTTCAATGAGCGTCCGGGACGAAATCTGAGCCCACAGGAGTCCGGTTGCGGAGATGGCCGGATCGAGCCGCACGGCCAGATAAATGGACAGATTCTCTGATCCCTTCGGCGGGGTCCAGAGGATGGCCTGGTTCTCATCCTTCCCGGTGAGTTCGCGGGGGGGAGGCTGCCAGTCGGGGCTTTGCTCCCCCGACAGCAGCACCGGTCCAGCCCCTTCGGGGAAAAGGGCGAGGCTTTCCAAAGGCAGGCTCAGGTCAAAACCATAGGATCTAAAGCGGGCGGCGAAGGTGGCTGGATCGGCCTGATAGGAGTGGGCCAGCAGGTGGAGTTCGTGGTGCAGAACCCTGAGTTGTTCATTGAGGAGCAGGCCGATGTTTTGACCCATCTGGCGCAGGCGCTGACGGGCCTGGTTCTCCAACTGGTCGGCCACCCGCTGGTAGGAAACCACGGCCAGGGTGGTGACAGGCAGAATGGTACAGACCAGAAAGACCAGAAAAATTCGGCGCCCCACCCGGCTGTGGAAGTAGGTCTTCAGTCGCTTCATCATGGCAAAGGGCCACTGTCCAAAAACCGCTTATGGAGAACTGTCATCACAAAAAAATCCCGTCTTGCAGCCGAAGACGGGACCGATTCAGGGAATTGTTAAGTTCTTAATCCCATTACTGTGCTTCGGCAGCCCGGCGGTCCTGGCCTCGAGAGGATGAGAAGGATCCGTGGCTTTGCGTCACCAGATTGCTCGGGCTTTGCGTTTTCGGCGAAAAATGATTTTTTAATCCGCAAGCGCGATATTGACCAGTTTTTACCCCAGGGTCAAGGACTTTTATGTCCAATGATTCTAACCCGTTAAAAACTCTCAAGGTATTCTGGACTTAATATCCGGCCCTTTGCCGATAAAGGAGCCGATGAAAACTTGACCAAAGCGGTTTGCTGCTTTACAGTGTCTGGCCCGAAACGAGTTGATTCATCAAGGAGTTAAGCCCCATGGAAAATATCGAACTGCCCGGCCGCAAGAAAGTCGGCCACCTGACCCTGCATCGCGATGCGCGCACGATCACCCCCAAGGAGTTCAATCTGCTCAGCCAGACCGAGCGCCTGGAGATTGTGCGCCGGGCCTCCGGCAGCCACAAATACAACCTGATCATTGAAGCCAAGGATCCCGCCGCGCTGGTACGCAAGCTGCCGAGCCAGGAAGTCTATCTGCTGCTCCGGGAGCGGGGGCTGGAAGAATCGACGGAACTCATCGAACTGCTCACCCCCGCCCAGATCGGCACCTTTATCGACCTCGACTGCTGGCAGGGCGACCAGATGAAACCCGAGGCCGTGCTCAACTGGCTGGTTCTTCTGCTCGAAACCAAGAACGAGCAGCAGGTTCTGCAGCTGGCCCAGGGCATGGAGTTCGAGCTGCTGGCGATGATGCTCAAACGGTTCGTCACCGTGACCCGGGGACTGGAGGCCTTTGAAGACGACGACGCCCTGCAGGAGGCCATCTTCCGCGACGGCGGCTACGAACTGGAGTTTGCCGATTCGGAAAGCGCCAAGATCGTCGGCGCCTTTCTCGATATCCTGCGCCGGCTGGCCCCCGAATTCTACCCCCGTCTTATGGAGGCGGTGCGCTGGGAGTCAGAGGCGATGCTGGAGGAAGAAACCTACCAGAACCGCTGCAGCCGTCTGCAGGATCTGGGCATTCCCGATCCCTTCGAGGCTCTGAAGGTCTACGCCTATCTCGACCCCGAGCAGTTCACGGGGATCGCCGTCGCCAAAAAGGACGTTCGGGCGGGGCAAGCCGACGTGGTGCCTCCCGGCTTCATTCTGACGGTAAGCGAGCCGGGCGATCTGCTGGCTGAGGTGCTCGCCGACGGCCTGGACGAGCCGACCTGCTGGGAGCTGACCTATCTGCTCAACAAGGTGATGAGCGCCGATCGCGTCGATGTGGGGGAGACGGAACAGATTCAGGGGGAAATGACGGAGATCTTCCACTACCTCAACCTGGCCCTGCAGCATCTGGCTGGGGGCGATGTGGAGACGGCGGCCCGGCAGTTCCGGGAAAACTATCTGGAAAACCTCTTCCGGCTCGGTTTCAGCCTGACCCTGCAGCTGCAGCGCCGGGCCAAGGATCTGCTGGCCTCGCCCCTGGCCCCATACCTGGACGGACCCTTCCGCGCCCTGACCGACGCCCTCTGTCAGCGCCAGCCGCGCTTTTTCGAAGGCCTGCTCGAAGTCAATCGCGGCGGGCAGCGCCCCTTCACCAATCTGAGCGAAGTGACGCTGGCTGGCGAGTGGCTCGACCGGCTGGAGGTGCAGCGTCAGCTTTTCACCGAGCAGTTCCCCTTTGCCCTGCCCGAAGCGGCGGCGCTGGACCTGTCCGGTTGCATGCCCGACGCCGCTGAGGATTTGGCCCTGTCGGACTTTTTCCTCACCGCCCTGGCCAACCGGCTTCTGGGCCGCACCTTCGTGCCCGAACCGATCGACGCCGACGAACTGCCCGGTCTGCACGCCCTCGTGAGCGAAGGCGGGCAGCTGCGCCCGGCCTTGCGCCAGGAGACGGCCCAGTGGCTGGAGAGCCTGGTACCCGGCGGCGGCGCCTTTGCCGACTATTGCCTCGATCTCTGGCAGGAGGAATTCTGCACCCTTAAGCCCGAGGACATCGACCCCCGCTATGTGGGCGGGCTGATCGTACGCCTCGGCTGAGGCGGTGCGTCAGGACGACAGGGGAATCTCCCGCACTTCCAGCCCCTGACCGGTGCGGGTGAGGTAGAGATAGAGCATAAGGGTGCGGGCGGGAAAGTCGGGCAGGTGGTCAAAGGCGGCGGCGAAGTGCTGCACCTTGACCCCCTGACCCTTGACGGCGGCGGTTTCGGCCTGCACCCGTTCGCGGACGCGGGCGCTCTCCGCCGCCGACAGCGCCGTGTCGAAAAAGGCCGGCGCCTTCTCCGGCACCACCCGTTCGGTCAGGGCGAAATCCCGCGCCAACTCCTCCCGCAGACGGTTTTGCTCGGGCCCTTCAAACGAATCCGTTACAAACTCCCCCATCTTTTCGAACAGGCCGCGCTGTGACAGCGGATGCCGGAACAGCTCCCGCGCCTGCCAGTAGGCCTCTATCTTTTCCAGCCCGGCCGAAAGATTGCCGCAGGCCTCTTGCAGGTTATCGAGAAAATGCCCGAAGCGGCAGCTGTTGGCCGTCAGATCCAGCAGGCGGCTGATGCCCCGCAGGGTCTCCAGCTGCTGGAAGCTCAGCTCAGGAGTGCGTAGCACCGTGTAAGGCGGATGGGGATCGAAGGCGATGCCTCGGGCGGCCGCCTGCCTTCGCAGGGGCGAGCCGGGCAGCAGCTTGACCAGCTCGACCTGCAGCTCGTGGGGGTGCAGATCGAGGACCCGGTCGATGGAGTGCAGAAAGTCGTCATAACCCTCGCCGGGCAGGCCAGCGATGAGATCCAGGTGCAGGTCGATGGGGGTGTGGCGGCGCAGGGCGCGCACATTCTCTTCGAGTTTCTGCAGGGAGACCTGGCGGCCGATGGCCGACAGGGCCTGGGGCAGGGTGGACTGCACGCCGATCTCAAACTGGAACGTGCCCGGCGGCACTTGGGCGAGCAAGGCCAGCGTCTCCTCGTCGAGCAAGTGGGCGCCGATCTCGAAGTGAAAATGGCTGCCGCGATTGTGCTCCAGAATAAACCGGAAGATCTCGCGGCTGCGGGCGGCGTCGTAGTTGAAGGTGCGGTCGACCAGCTTGATGCGCGGCACCTCGCGCGCCATGAGCCAGCCCAGGTCGGCGCGAATGCGCGCCATGGAGAAGGAGCGCACTTTTTCATCGAGGGCGCTCATGCAGAAGGCGCAGCTGTAGGGACAGCCACGGCTCGTCTCCGTGTAGACAAAGCCGCGGGAGATATCGACCAGCCCCAGCTCAAAAGGGGAGGGGATGTCGTCGAGATGGTCGAGCACCGGCCCGTCCGCCTCGTTGACGAAGCGCTCCCCGTCGCGCCAGAGCAGGCGGGCGATCCCCGCGGGCGACTCCCCCCAGTGCCAGGCCCGCAGCAGGGCCCGCAGGGGGATTTCCCCCTCACCGCGCACCACGGCAGCCACGCCGGGGTGAAGGCGCAAAAAGTTTTCGTCCTCAAAGGAGACTTCCGGTCCGCCCAGCACCAGACGCAGCTCGGGACGCGCCGCCGCCAACGCCGCCACCAGCTCCAGGGTGGCCTGCCGGTTCCACAGATAGACGGAGAAGGCCACCACGTCGGGCTCTTCCCGCAGCAGGGCGGCCAGGATATTCTCCTTCGGCTCGTGCAGGGTGAACTCGCGGATGAGAATTTCACCGCCGTCCTCGCCGCAATAGGCGGCGAGACAGGGCAGGGCCAGGCTGGGGTGGATGAATTTGCTGTGCAGGGTGGTCAACAGGGTTCGCATGCCGGCCAGAATAGCCGAGGGCGAACTCCTTGAAAAGGGGAAATTGCCGCTGCCAGCGCAATTGTGCTATGTTTCCAGACGTTCCTGCCGCGCACCAGGGCGAGGGAGCAATTCTCAAAACACCGGTCCGCCACGGTCTGTGGTGGCGGACAGAAAAGGATAGAACAATGGCGAGAAAAAAGACCCTGCTGGCTGTGGTCGCCGATGAGAGCGGCGAGGTTTTCGAACACCCCGATCTGCTCATGGCCGGCATGAACGGCATGACCCCCCGCCTGCCGCGCGAGGACGAGCTGATTCCCCTGCCCGAAGGGAGCCGGCTCTTCACCATCCCCGGCACCCCGCCCATGGGCTTCGACCGCAAATCAGGCCAGCTGCGCACCGTCGATGCCCTGCCGCGCAGCTGGGGTGGCGGCCCCATGCAGGCTGTCTCCGCCTTCATGACCCCCGCCTTCACCCGCACCCTGCTGCCCGCCGCCGATTACCGGCGCAAGGCAGTGCAACTGCCCCTGTGGGCCTATACGGCGGTGGGCTGGTGCGTCGAGGAAGAACGCTTTTACGTGGCGGCGGTGCGCGTCGATCGCAACAACCAGTGGGACCCGCAGCACTTCGATGACCGCCAGCTTGACCCCCTGGTGCGAGCCACCCTGCGCCAGTATCCCGACAACCGCCTCTACGAGCAGCTCTCGCGTTGCGCCGTCGATTACCACTGCTTCGCCGCCAAAAACCTCTTTTTCGCCCGCTGGGAAGCCCCCCTGCCGACCTCGCCCACCTGCAACTCCCGCTGCCTCGGCTGCATCTCCCTGCAGGAGGCCCCCGAGTGCTGCCCCTCCAGCCAGGAGCGCCTCACCTTCGTCCCCACGGTGCAGGAACTCTGCGAGGTCGCCGTCCCCCATCTGCAGCGGGCCGAGAACGCCATCGTCTCCTTCGGCCAGGGCTGCGAGGGCGATCCCATCCTGCAGGCCGACACCATCTGCGACGCCGTGCGCGAGATGCGCCGCCAGACCCCACGCGGCACCATCAACTTCAACTCCAACGCCTCCATCCCCGCCGCCATCGACCGCCTGGCCGCAGCCGGCGTTGACTCGGTGCGCATTTCCCTCAATTCCGTCCAGGAGCCCTTCTACAACGCCTACTACCGCCCCCGCGGCTACCGCTTTGCCGACGTCATCGACTCGGTGCACCGCGCCAAAAAAGCCGGCATGTTCACCATGCTCAACTACCTCGTCTACCCCGGCCTCACCGATCGCCCCGACGAAGTCGAAGCCCTGCTGGCTCTCATCGAATCCGCCGGCGTCGACCTCATCCAGATGCGAAACCTCAGCATCGATCCCACCATGTACTGGGACGCCATGGGCGTTTCCGGCGAAGGCATGGGGATGAAAAAGATGCTCAACACTGTCAAGACAAAAGTCCCCCGCATTCAGTACGGCTACTTCAACCGCACCCGCGAGATGTTTTATCCCGCTGGATACGAGGCTGACTGGCCGCTGCCGGCTTGAGAAGAGGGCGGAAAAGATGGCGAGCCCTCAGGAATTTCCTGACTTTTCTTTATTTTGAATTGCGGTAGGATGGGTGAGATTGAAAAGCGTAGGTGTTAGATCTGAACGCGTTGTTTACACTTTTAAGCCATAGAAATGATCCAGCAATTTTTCGTATGGCGTTAGATCGTCAATGCCCTTGTGGGGCTTGACCGTGTTGTAAAAGTTGATGAAGCGCAGCAGGCTGAAATGGCGGTTCTTACGATCTTTGAACGTCTCCTGCTGATGCCACATCTCCATGATTGTGCGGATAACACGCTCGGCTTTGCCGTTGGTCTGGGGCCGGCTGATCCGCGTAAACTTCTGGCCGATACCGAGTTCGTTACAAGCCTTGACGAAAGCATGTTCGCCAGTGCCTTTAAATTCTTTGCCGTTGTCTGAGTAGGTGTATTCGATGGTGTAAGGGCATTCATCGACCACCTGACGCAGAAAGAGTTCGGCACTGTGTTGTGTCTTGTCCGGGAATACCCCTGCATAGAGTTCCCGGGAATAATCATCAATGGCGACGAACAGATACTCGCGTGGCAGCGTCTGATCTTCGCCCTTGATC